>JBKHVJ010000150.1:0-3385 GCA_046570145.1 Alphaproteobacteria bacterium | reverse complement strand
CAAACGGCTCATGACCTCTCGCCCCGGAGGCAGGACGGTCCTGCCGCGTCACACAGTGCTGGACTATAGGCCGGTCCGCCACCGCAGGTCGAGAGTCCCTGCCGTCGCAGTGCGGGCGGTTCGTCCGATCCGGCCATCCATCACTCCCGCTCCCGATATTTCGATGCCTAACCAAAAATTCGGTCTCTATGCAAAAAGTGGATTGTTGGAGCACCAATCACGGAGTATCATATTTCAGTTGATGTAATCGTATATCGATTACATAGAACAGACACCATGCAGATCAAGGAGATCGCGTGTGGACGTGATCGCTGAGCTGTCGGGCCTGATCGGCGCCGACGCCGTTCTGACATCGAAATCCGACTTGGAGGCCGCGACGGAGGACTGGCGCGGCCGCTATCGCGGGCCGGCCCTCTGCCTCGTCCGGCCGGCGAATGCCGAACAGGTGGCGGCGGTGGTGCGCTGCTGCGCCCGCCACGGGATTCCGCTCCTGCCGCAGGGCGGCAACACCAGCCTGTGCGGCGGTGCCGTTCCGTCGGAAACGGGTCCCGCCCCGGTGATCCTCAATCTGGCGCGCATGCGCGCGGTCCGCAGCATCGACCCGGTCAACAGCACGATGGAGGTGGAGGCCGGCTGCGTCCTCGCCACCGTGCAGGAAGCCGCGGCGGCGGCGGGACGGCTCTATCCGGTCAGCCTGGGCGCCGAAGGCTCCTGCCAGATCGGCGGCACCATCGCGACCAACGCCGGCGGCACCTCGGTCCTGCGCTACGGCAACACGCGCGACAATGTGCTGGGGCTGGAGGTGGTGCTGGCCGACGGCACGATCTGGTCCGGCCTGTACGGCCTGCGCAAGAACAACACCGGCTACGACCTGAAGCACCTGTTCATCGGGTCGGAAGGCACGCTCGGCATCGTCACCGCGGCGACGCTGAAGCTGCATCCGCTGCCGACGCGCCATGCCGTCGCCTGGGTCGGGATCGCGGATCCGGCCGACGCGCTGACCCTGCTGACCCGCGTGCAGGAACGCTGCGGCGCCCGGCTGTCGGCCTTCGAGATGATCAACCGCCTCCAGCTCGATCTGGTGGTGGAGCAGGTTCCGGGCCGCCGCAGCCCGATCGAGACGCCGGCCGACTGGCATGTGCTGATCGAGCTGTCGGACAACAGCGACGGCGATGCGCTGGACATGGAGCTTCAGCTGATCCTGGAGGACGCCTTCGGCGACGGGCTGCTGACCGACGCCGCGCTGGCCGCCAGCGACGCCCAGCGCCACGCCATGTGGGAGGTGCGCCACAGCGTGTCGGAGGCGAACAAGAAGGCCGGCGTCGGCCTGACCACCGACTGCGCGGTGCCGCTGTCGGCGGTGCCCGCCTTCATCGCCGCCGCGACCGCCGCCGTGCGGGCCCTGGTGCCGGACCTGCCGGTGATCGTCGTCGCCCATCTCGGCGACGGCAACGTCCACTTCATCCCCTTCTTCACCTTCGACATTTGGGATGCGTTCGCCGAGCGCGAGGCGCTCGCCAGCGCCATCCGCCATGCGGTGAACGACGAGGCCGCCCGGCTGAACGGCACCTTCAGCGCCGAACACGGCGTCGGCCGCGTCCAGCTCGGCGAGATGGCGCGCTACAAGCCCGCCGCCGAACTGGCGCTGATGCGCGCGGTGAAGCAGGCGCTCGACCCGCAGAACCTCTTCAATCCCGGCCGCCTGCTGCCACCGGGCTGAGCCCCTTTTCTTCGTTTCTCTCGCCGTTCCGGCCCACCAAGAGGAGTTCCGACATGAGCATCCGCCAATCCGGTTGGTCCCGCCGCACCCTGCTGAAAGCCGGCGCCGTCGGCGCTTCCGCGCTTGCCATGCCGGCGATCTGGAGCCCGGCGCGCGCACAGAACAAGCGGATCGTCGTGCGCGACGACGGCGGCATCTACACCAAGGCCTACGGCGAGGTGTTCTACAAGCCCTTCACCGCGGCGACCGGCATCGAGGTGATCGGCGTCCAGGCGAATGCGGAACCGACGGCGCAGATCCGCTCGATGGTGGAAGCGAAGTCCTACACCTGGGACATGGCCAAGATCAGCCAGCCGGCCATCCTGATGCTGACCGGCGGCGACAAGCCGCTGCTGGAGAAGCATGGGCTGGAGGCCGACCCGGCCGTCGCCTCGATCCCCAAGCAGTACATGTCGGAATACGGCGTCGGCACCAACGTCTACACCACGGTGCTTGCCTACCGCACCGACGCCTTCAAGGGCCGCAAGGCGCCGGCTTCCTGGAAGGACTTCTACGACGTCGCCAACTTCCCCGGCCGCCGCGCCCTGCGCAAGCACCCGTTCGACACCATCGAACAGGCGCTGATGGCCGACGGCGTTCCGACCGCCGAGGTCTATCCCTGCGACCTCGACCGTGCTTTCAAGGCGCTGGACCGCATCAAGAAGGACATCTCGGTGTTCTGGACCAGCGGCGCGCAGGTCGAACAGATGCTGCTGTCGGGCGAGGTCGACATGGTGCCGACCTGGGTCTCGCGTCCGCAGGCCGCCATCGCCGCCGGCGCGCCGGTCGGCATCGTCTGGGACCAGAACATCTGGGGCCTCGACAGCTGGTCGATCCTGGCCGGCACCCCGAACGCCGACGCCTGCCGCCAGTTCATCAAGTTCGCCTCCGACCCCAAGCGGCAGGCCGAGCTGGTGAAGTACTTCCCGGCCGGCGTCACCCAGCCGGACGCCTTCAAGCACATCGACGCGAAGATCGCCGCCGACTGCCCGACCTTCCCGGCCAACATCGAGCGCGGCGTGCAGATCAACGCCGACTACTGGCTGAAGAACCAGCAGAAGGGTCTGGAGCGCTACAATGCCTGGCTGCTGAGCTGAGGCATTGCGGGGTGGGGGACGCCGTTCCGGCGCCCGCCACCCCGCTCTTTCCGCACCCCATTCCCTTTCGGCCCCACCCCCTTCGCGAGGAGGCGCGCATGTCTTCTTCCAGCCTTTCCGTCCAGGGTCTTGCCAAGCGCTACGGCGACTTCGTGGCGCTCGCCCCGACGGACCTCGTCGTCGCCGACGGCGAATTCCTGACGCTGCTCGGCCCCTCGGGCTCCGGCAAGACGACGCTGCTCAGCCTGCTGGCCGGGCTTGTGCCGCCCGACGAGGGAAGCGTGCGCATCGGGTCGCAGGACGTCACCTACGCCCCGCCCTATGAGCGCGATATCGGCGTGGTGTTCCAGAACTATGCGCTGTTCCCCCACATGACCATCGAGGAGAACATCGCCTTCCCGCTGAAGATGCGGAAGGTGGGGGCCGCCGACGCCAAGCGGCGGGCGCGCGAGGCGCTGGAGATGGTGCATCTGCCGCACATCGCCGGCCGCTACCCGCGCGAACTGTCGGGCGGCCAGCAGCAGCGCGT
>JBKHVJ010000149.1:0-22129 GCA_046570145.1 Alphaproteobacteria bacterium | reverse complement strand
CGGCATCCAGGCAGAAGGCCGGCCCCTGCAGGCCAAGGGCGCGAGCGGCCAATTGCGCCGGCAGGCCCGAGGAAAATCGGTTTACCGGCTTCGGTCCCTCCCGGTCCAGCCAGACCGCCTCGGCATAGGCGCTGAGGCTGGCGGTGGGATAGGACAGGTTGCCGGCGATCAGGCCGCAACGCCCGCGCGGCGCGACGTCCAGCCCGGCCTCGCGCAGCGCCTCGCGCCCGCTGTGGACCAGCCAGAGCACCAGCGGGTCGAGCCCGGCCAACTCCTCCGCCGGGCAGGCGAAGCCGTCGGGGTCGAAAACGGCGTCGAAACCCTGCACATATCCGCCCCGGTCGGTCGCCGAACGCTCCGGCGCCTGGGGCGAAAGCGCTTTCGCGGTATCGACGCGCCAGACGCCCGGCGGCACCGGACGCAGCAAATCCCGCCCCTCGACGACGGCCCGCCAGAGCTCCGCCGGGCCGAGGGCGCCCGGCAGCACGCAGCCGTGGCCGACGATGGCGATGGGCGGGAACCGGCTCATGCCTGGTGCCCGATGCAGGAGACGACCGCATCGCCGGCCGGCGGCTGGGCCAGTTCGCGCAGCATGAAGTCGGCGCCGTCCGCCGGCGCGATCAGATCGACGGACATGCGGCGGAAATGCTGTTTCAGCGCCGGTCCGACCATGCCGCCGTCCCACGGGCCCCAGGCGATGGCCTTGACCGTGCAATCCGGCCGGCGCGCCGCCTCCGCCCGCGCCACGGCGTTCAGAACGCCGTTGGCCATGGCGTAGTCGCATTGCCCGGCATTGCCGTGCAGCGACGCGATGGAGGAGAACAGGCAGATGACGCGCAGCGGATCCTCGCGGGTGGCGCCAAGCAGATTGGCGATGCCGTCCACCTTGGTGCCGAAGACGGCGTCGAACTGGTCGCGCGTCTTGTCGCCGATGCGTTTGTCGGCCAGCACGCCGGCCCCATGCACGATGCCGGAAATCGGGCCGACCTCGGCACGGACCGCCGCCAGCGCCTGCGCGACCGACGCCGCGTCGCGCACGTCGGCGCGGCAGTAGCGGACGCGGGCGCCCGCCGCTTCCAGCCGGCGGATTGTGGAGCGGGCCTCGTTGGCGGACAGGATGGCCCTGACCTTCGCCTCGATCTCGCGCGGCTGCCTGCCGGCACCGGGGCCGGCGATCACCGCCCGGCGGACGATGGCCTCGTCGGCATCCTCGGGCAGCACCGGCAGGACCGGCGCGGCGTCGGGATCGCTGCGGCCCAGGATGACCAGGGTCGGGCGGATGCGGCGGGACAACTGCTCCAGCGCCACCGCGGTCACCCCGCGGGCGCCGCCGGAAACGACGACCACCGCGCCCTGGTCCAGCGGCAGCGGGCCGTCGGCCACCTCACCCTGGCGCAGACTCCGCACAAGGCGCTTGCCGTCGGCGGCCAGCCGGACCTCCGCGTCGCCGTCACCGGTGGCGATCTCGGCGGCGAGCGCGCGGGCGAGTTCGGCGGCGGAACGGCTTCCCGGCTCCAACTCGATGGCCTTCACCCGCGCCGCCGGCCATTCATGAGCCGCCGTCAGGACGAGGCCGCCCAGCCCCAGCCACGCCTCGCCGCACTTCCCGACGGTGACGAAGGCCCCGCCGGTCTTGCCGAGGCGGGCATCGGCGGCCTTGGCCGCGGCAAGCGCGCGCCAGTGCAGGTCGGCGGCCGTGGCGGCATCGGCCCCGTCCAGCCCGGCCAGGAACAGCACCGCGTCGTCCTGCCCGTCCGGCAGCTCGGCGATCCGGGCGGCGAGGCCCTTGGCCGACAGCAGGGTCACCAGTTCGGCGGCGACGCCCGTGGAATCCGGGATGATGGCGACGCTGGTCAGGCCGCGCAGCATGTCGGCACCGCCCGCCTTCCGCTCCTCCAGGACCGAGCAGGTGCGGATGGTGCCTGCCGATAACGCGGGCAGGGCCTGGGTCTGCGGCGCCGGAGTCTGCTGGGCGGCCGGGGCGTCGCCCTCGATGCGGGCGATCACCGCGCCGACGGTCTTCAGTGCGGTCAGCTCGCGCATCTCTACAGAGGCCAGTTCGGGCAGGCGTTCGACCAGGGCCGAGAAGATCTCCACCTGCTTGATGGAATCGATGCCGAGGCCGGCCTCAAGCTCCATCTCCGGACTCAGCATCTCCATGGGATAGCCGGTCTTCTCGGCCACCAGACCCATGAACAGCGTGCCGACATCGACGGGGGGAGCAGCCGGCTTCGCCACCGGAACCGCTGCCGCCATCTGGACCGGTGCGGGCGCCGCTGCGGGGCCGCCACCGCTGCGGCTGTCGGCCATGGCGAGGATCTGGCCGATGGTCTTCAGCGCGTTCAGTTCGCGCATGTCGGCGTCGCCCAGCGCCGGAATGCGCTCCTGCAGGGTCGAGAAGATCTCCACCTGCTTGATGGAGTCGATACCAAGGCCGGCCTCGAGTTCCATCTCCGCCGTCAGCATGTCCACCGGATAGCCGGTCTTGTCGGCGATCACCGACAGCACGACGTCCCGGGCGTTGACCGCAGGCGGAACAGAAACTGGGGCGGGAACCGGTGTGGGCGCGGCGGGTGCCGCCACCGGCTGGGGCCTGGCTGCAGCGGCAGGCCGCGGAGCCACCGGCGCGGGCGCCTGCCTCTGCACCGGAATGGCCTGCGCTACCGGCGGCATTGGCGTAAGCGCCGGCATCACCGGAGCCGCGAAGGCCGGCGCGGCCGACATGATCGGTGCGGCCGGTGCGGTCACCCCGATCTGCGGCGCCGGGACGCCGCCGAGGCTCTGGATCGCTTGGCCGGCGACCGCCAGAAAGGCCTGATGGCTTTCGGCGATGGCGCGCTGGAAGGCGGCATGGGCGTCGGCGACATGGTGATAGATCGTCTCGACCGGCGCGGTCGCGACGGGGGTGGGCGCCGGCTGCGGAGCGGGAGAGTTCGTGACCATGGTCGGAGCTTCTTCGATGGACGGGGAGTGGACCGGGAGCGAATGAACCGGGCCAGCTTGTGCCGGAGCCGATGGAGCCCGAGCGGGCGGTGCCACGGCGGGGCGGGGCGGGTTGGGCTTCGGCAGTGCTGCGGCCCCGCCCGGCGGCGGATAGATCTTGCCGAAATTGGCGCCGCCGATCCGGACGGCTGCGGGCGAGGCGGGCTTGGGTTTGCGCTCTTCGGCGAAGCCAGCCCACAGCGCCCCGAAATCGACGGGAACGCCATGCACCGCCAGCGCGCCCAAGCCTTCCAGCAGGCAGGCGACGCCGTTGGAGCCGCGCCGGTCCAGCGCCACCGCCAGATGCGGGCGGTCGCCCAGGCATTGCCCCACCAGACCGGTCAGCACCGCGCCCGGCCCGACCTCCAGGAAGGTGCGGACACCATCGGCATGGAGCGCATCCACCGTCTCGCGGAAGCGGACCGTGCCGGCGATCTGCCCGGCCAGAAGGTCGCGGACCTCGGCATTGGCATAGGGTGCGGCAGTGAGGTTGGCGTAGACCGGGACCGCGAAGGAGCCGAACCGGGTATTGTCCAAGACGGCGCGGAAGGTCTCCGCCGCCTGCGCCACAACCGGGGAGTGGAAGGCGCTGGCAACTTTCAGCCGGACCACCCGCAAGCCCTCGGCTTCCAGACGGGCGGCGGCGCTCTCGACCGCCGCACGGGGGCCGGACAGGACCACCTGCTCCGGCCCGTTGTCGTTGGCCAGCACCACGTCCAGCCCGTGCAGAAGCGGCTCCACCCGCTCGCGTCCGGCGGCAACCGCGATCATGGCGCCATCGGAGCCGGCTGCGGCCACTTCCATGCAGCGGGCGCGCTCGGCGGCCAGGGACAGCGCGGTGTCGCGGTCGATGGCACCGGCGGCGCACAGCGCCGTGATCTCGCCGAAGGAATGGCCGGCGACGGCATCGGCGCGGACACCCGCGCGCTCCAGCACCGCCAGCAGGGCGAGGCTCGCCGTTCCGATGGCGGGTTGGGCATTGATCATGCGGGTGAGGGATGTCTCCTGCGCCTCCGCCTCTTCGCGGGTGAAGGCGGGCGGCGGGAAAACCATGCGATGCAGCGGCGGCTGGCCCGAAGCCGCCATAAGAGCCGCTTGGCCATCCCAGACGGCGCGGGCCTCGTCGAAGGCCACGGCCAGATCGGCGCCCATGGCCACATACTGGCTGCCCTGGCCGGGGAACAGGAAGGCGACCTTGCCGCCCCCAGCCTCGCCCACCGCCAGATGGATGCCGGGCGCGCTGAAGGCGCCCGTCTGCTTCAGCGCGGCCGCCAGACGTTTCTCGAACTGCCGGGCATCGGCGGCGACGATGGCGAGGCGGTAACGGGATGAGGGGTCGAAGGCGATCTGGCTGCCGCGGGCGACCGCCTCCAGCCCCTCCGTCTCAACGCGGGTGGCAAGAGCGCGCGCCGCGTCGGCCAGGGCGCGCGCATCGGCGCCCCCCGCCAGCAGCAGCGCGCCGCCCGCCCACAGGCGGGATGCGCTGTGCGGCCCGGCATATTCCTCCAGCGCGACGTGATAGTTGCTGCCGCCGAAGCCGAAGGAGCTGACGGAGGCGCGGCGCGGACCATCCGCCTTCACCCAGGGCCGGGCGCGGGTGTTCAGGTAGAAGGGGCTGCTGTCCAGCTTCAGGCGGCTGTCCGGCCGCTCGACCTTGATGGTCGGCGGCAGCACCTTCTGATGCAGGGACAGGGCGGCCTTCAGCAACCCGGCGGAACCGGCTGCGGCCTTGGTGTGGCCGATCTGCGATTTGATCGAGCCGATGGCGCACCACGCCCCGGCCTCCGCGTCGGCTTCCCGGAACACCTGGGTCAGCGCGGTGAACTCGGCGAGGTCGCCGGCGCGGGTGCCGGTGCCGTGGGCCTCGACAAGCTCGACGCTGCGCGGATCATGGCCGGCGTCGGCATAGGCGCGGCGCAAGGCCGCCGCCTGCCCTTCCGGCCGCGGCGCATAGACGCTGGTGGCGCGGCCGTCCGACGAGGAGCCGATCCCGCGGATGACGGCATAGATGCGGTTGCCGTCGCGCTCGGCATCCTCCAGCCGGCGCAGGGCGAACAGGCCCAGCCCCTCGCCGACGATGGTCCCGTCGGATGCGTCGGAGAAGGGGCGGCAATCGCCGCTCTTGGACAGGGCCGGCGTTTTGCTGAAGCACATGTACATGAAGATGTCGTTCAGGGCGTCGACGCCGCCGCTGATGACCATGTCGGAATGGCCCAGCTCCAGCTCGTTCATCGCCATCAGCAGCGCCGACAGCGAACTGGCGCAGGCGGCATCCACCACGCAGTTGGTGCCGCCCAGGTCGAGCCGGTTGGCGATGCGCCCCGCCACCACATTGCCCAGCACGCCGGGGAAGCTGCTTTCCTGCCACTCCACATACTGCGACGAGATGCGGTCGCAGATGGCCGTCACCTCATCCTCCGGCAGGCCGGCCTCGCGGAGGGCCTTGACCCAGACCGGCCGCTGCAACCGCGCCCCCATGGTCCCCACCAGCTCGGTGGCGGACGCCACGCCCAGCACGATGCTGGTCCGGCTTCGGTCGATGTCGCGGAACTGGGTGCGGCAGGCCTCATCCAGCGTCTCCTTGGCGACGATCAGCGCCAGCAGCTGGGCGGTGTCGGTGGCGCTCAGCGCCTGCGGCGGGATGCCGAATTCCAGCGGATCCAGCGTGGCCGGCGGCAGGAAGGCGCCGCGGCGGCAATAGGTCTTGTCCCGCGCCGTGGGGTCGGGGTCGTAGAAATCCTCCACCAGCCAATGGGTGGCGGGCACGTCGCCGATGCAGTCCCGGCCGGCGAGGATGTCGCGCCAGAAGCCGTGCGTGGTGCCGGATCCCGGAAACATGGCGCCGATGCCGACGATCGCGATGGGGTGGCGGTTCTTCAAGGCCGTCTCGGATGTTCGGATGGGGATTGGGGCGGAAGCGCGCTTTGAAACCGGTCAGGCGAGCCGGCGCGGCACCCAGGTGAAGGCAGCGGCCGGCACCGGCAGGCCCGCGCTGCGCATCTGCTGGGCGCGGGTCACCACGGCGGCCCCTTCCAGCAGGTTGCGGGCGATCTGTTCGACCGTGCGTTTGTCCGCCGTCTCCAGGAAACTGCCCTTCACCCAGTCGTTGAAGGCGCCCATCGCCGGGCCGCACCAGACTTGGAAGTCATGGCGCCGGGTGGCTTCGTCCTGCGTCGGCCAGCGGGCGGCGTTGAAAAGGTACCAGCGGAAGACCAGCGCCATGCGGTGGCGGGGATCGGCCTCGGCGCGCGCCAGTTCCGCCGGGTCGCGGACGGCGAAATGCTCGCTCGTCTGGCGCCAGATCTCCTCGAGCGGAGCCTGGAAGACATCCCGTTCCAGGGTCGCGCGCTCTGCCGCGGGAAGGTCGTCGAGGCCGGAATGGCGGCAGTACAGCTCGTACAGCCGCTGGGCGCGGAAGGGGAACATGGTGCCCCGCTTCATCACCTGGACCTTCACGCCCATCTCGAACATGTCGGCGGCGGGCGCCATCGTCACGTCGGTGCTGGCGAGGTCGGCCAGCATGCGGCGGACCGACAGCGGCTGCCCCGCCTCCGCCGCCGACTGGTTCACCGATCCGATGACGACATAGGCGGCACCCATGGCGAAGGCGCCGGCCAGCGCGGCGGGGGTCCCCAGCCCGCCGGCGGCACCGACGCGGATGTTGCGGTCATAACCGTGGCCGGCGACCAGCTCGTCGCGCAGGCGCTGGATGATCGGGAAGAGGACGGTTAGCGGACGATTGTCGGTGTGACCGCCGGAATCGGCCTCCACCGTGATGTCCTCGGCCACCGGAATGCCGGCGGCAAGTTCGGCTTCCTCGGCGGTGAGGATGCCCTGCGCCACCAGATCGGCCAGCATGCGCCGGGGGGCCGGCGCCATGAACTGGCGGGCGACCTCGGCGCGCGAGACCTTGGCGAAGATGTGGGTCAGCCGGCGAATCGCGCCGGTGGCCGGGTCCCGGCTCAACCCCTTCGCGGCCAGCTCCACCACCGACGGGGTCAGCGCCATGAAGGCCGAGGCCGAGACACGCCGCACCCCCTGCCGCTGGAACAGCCGGCAGACTGCCGTTTCCAGCGCCGGATCGTTGGGGCTGTGGATCAGGTTGGCACCCCAGTTCGCCGCCTGCGGCCCAAGCGCCGCACGGATTTCGCCGATGCCCTCCTGCACCCGCTGCGGCGACAGTCCGGCGCTGCCGTAGAAGCCGAGCAGGCCGGCGCGGGCGGCGGCGACCGCCATGGCCGGCGTGGCGATGCCCCGCGCCATCTCGCCCGCCACATAGGCGAAACGGCAGCCGTGGGCTTCCTGGAAACTGCGATCGCCCAGCCATTCCGGATAAAGCGGCGGCAGGGTGGCGACAGGCTCCAGCCGCTCCGCGGTAAAGTTCGGAGGACGGGTAGAGGCTCCCAGTCGACCGTCCTGGCTTCTGATTATGTAAATTGGCTCCCGAATCTTTTGGGCCATTTCCAGAATCGGAGACGGATCGAAGCCTGCTGTCGCCGATACCGGCGGCGGCACTGCCGTCTCCAGGTAATTCATGTCCACATCGACACCCGAATATTGCCCACTGCCGTCCCCTGGCGCGGGAGATTTAACACAGGCCCCCGACTGCCGGAATAGGGCGTGGTCGAACGGCCGAAGCGGAGTCGGATGCGCAATTGAGCGTTGCATAGACGCGTGCGCGGATCCGCCTTGCCGAGGCTGCCCGTCCAATCGAAGGCAGTGGAAACGGTTCGGACTCTGTCCTGTCGGCGCCAGCAGACCGCCCATTCTGCAACAATGCCGTTCATGGTCGCTCTCACACCCGACATGTCATTAGGGAGCTCTGATGAAAAATTATCTCACGCTATTTTTATTACTTAACACTCTTTGAAAATGGCAAGCGTGAATTCGATTTCATGAATGATATTGTTTGTTTCATGGTGGTAATATTTTTACCATCCTTAAACGTTTCTCCAACAAGTCCAGAGAGTGGCAAAACACCTCGCGTGACCAGATACCGATACGCACAGGCTTGGATTGCAGCAGGTCGCAACCATATGGCTGGGCATGGAGCCGACACCCCGATCCACGCCCGACCGGCGGACCATCCTCGCCGCTGCGGCTGCCGCTTCCGTCGGCTCCCTGCTGCCGCGCTCGCTGTCCGCTGCGGCTGCCGGGCCTCCCGCTGCCGGCAAGTCTCTCAATCCGACGCTGGATCCGACGCTGCTGGCCCGCGCGCTCGACCGGGCCTCGGGACTGGACCAACTCCACGCGCTGGTGATCGGACGGAACGGCGCCGTGGTTGCCGCGGAGTCCTTCCGGGGACCGCCGGTCGGACGTGCGGTTAACGTCAAATCGGTGTCCAAGACGATCGTCGCATCGCTGGCCGGCATCGCGCTCGACCGCCGGCTTCTTTCCGGCGTCGATGCGACCTTGGGCGAGGTGGCGCCGGGACTGATCCCCAAGGGCGCGGACCCGCGGGTGAGCGGCATCACCATCGCGCAGCTTCTCACCATGCAGGCGGGGCTCGAACCGACCTCCGGGCCGGGTTACGGCCGCTGGATCGAAAGCCGCAACTGGGTCGCCGACGCGCTCGGCCGCCCCTTCGTCGCCGAGCCGGGCGAGCGGATGATCTATTCGACCGGCAGCTATCACATACTGGGCGCGGTGCTGGCCCGCGTCTCCGGACGCAGCCTGCTGGCACTGGCGCGGGAGTGGCTGGGCCGGCCGCTCGGCATCGAGCTGGCGGGCTGGACGCGCGATCCGCAGGGCTTCTATCTGGGCGGCAACAACATGGCCCTGTCGCCGCTGGACCTTTTCCGCTTCGGCGAGATGTGGAGCCGAGGCGGTGCCTGGGAGGGGCGGCCCGTGGTCAGCACGGCCTGGGCGCAGGCATCCTGGGTGCCGCGCACCCGGTCGCCCTATTCCGGCGACGACTATGGCTATGGCTGGTTCCTGGCGGAGTCGAACGGCCACCGCATCGCCTATGCCCGCGGCTATGGCGGACAGATGCTGTATCTGGTGCCGTCGCTGGGACTGACCGTCGCCGTCACTTCCGACCCCGGCCGGCCGGCCCGCTCGGATGGCTATGTCGGCGAGTTGGGCGCCCTGCTGACCGGTCACATCATGCCGGCGGCGGAACAGGCCTGACCGGAGGCGCCTCGTGCTTCCTGGAAGAAGGAACGGCGACATGCGGACCGACGATCCATACGACCTCCGTCGCTTCCTGAACGCGCAGGAGCCGGTCTTCGCGACCGCACTCGACGAGTTGCGGAGCGGGCGCAAGCGCAGCCATTGGATGTGGTTCATCTTCCCGCAGCTGCGCGGGCTCGGCCGCTCCCCCACCGCCGTGTTCTACGGCATCGCCTCTCTCGACGAGGCGCAGGCCTATCTGGCCCACCCCACGCTCGGGCCGCGGCTGGAACAGGCGACGGGCGCGGTGCAGGGGGTGCGGGGGCGGACGCTGCACGAGATCTTCGGCTCGCCCGACGACATGAAGTTCCGCTCCTCCATGACCCTCTTCGCCCTCGCTACCGGACAGGCGGAGTCGCCGTACCACGAGGCCCTGGCCCACTGGTGCTTCGGCCGGATGGACGATGCGACCGTGGCGCTGGCGGGGGCGCCGCCCCTTCCCCCATCGGCGTGAGGGAAGGGGCGGGAACCATGCCTCAAGCCACCTTCCGTCAGGCCGCCTGATTCATCTGCTGGACGCGCTGCGGGTCGAGCTTCAGACGGGATGCGAGATATTGCAGGTAGGAGCGTTCCGCTTCCGACTGCTCGTTCACCGCCATCCGCGAAGCCAGATAGACCTGCTCGGCGGTCTGCTGATCCTTCACCGACTGGAGCAGAGAGTCCAGCGGCTGCGGCCGATCGAGCTCCTGTTCGACGATGCGGCGTTCCTCCGCGCCGGCACCGGCCTCGTCCAGGGTGTCCAGGATGTGCCGGCGCTCGTCCGGCGTGATCTCCCCGTCGGCATTGGCGGCGGCGATCATCGCGCGGATCAGCAGCAGCGCCTGCTGGTCCTCCATGGCGACGGCCGGATAGGCGCCGTCGTCACGGTCTTCGGTTTGCGGCGTGCCGCGGGACTGGAAGACCTGAGACAGACGGTCGGACAGGGAACCACCCCCTTGGCCGCTCACTTGGCCACCCCCCTGCCCGCTCTCGGAACGGCCCGTGGAACCGGCTGCACCGCCGCCGAACAGGCTGCCCAGGATGCCGCCGGCATCGCCCCACGGGCTGCCGCCCGGCCCGCCGGCGGGTTGAGCGCCCTGGCCCGAGACCCCCTGGTTCCGCTGACGCTCCTGGAAGGCCTTGAAGGCGAGATAGCCCAGCGCCCCCAGCCCGGCAACCGACCCGACGCCCATGCCGCGGTTGCCGGATGCGGCGCCGAAGGCACCACCCGGCGCGCCGGCGCCGAAGCCGCTGTTGCCGAGCACCGACCCCATGGCGTTCATGCCGCCATGGCTGCGCCCTCCCATCCCGCTCGCCAGCATGGTGCCGAGGATACGTTGCAGATCGGCCATTTCGCTCTCCCACTCGAATTCCGTCGATGGTCCGTCAACAGCGCAGGCGGCTTTCCGTTCGGCCGTCGGACCGCAGTTAGAGTTTTTGAAAATTCCGCACTCCGAACTTTTCCCGTCGGCATGCGGCATTGCAGGGGACCGGATGCGATCATGGCTGTTACCCAGTCCGACAACAGGGAGACAGACATGGCCGAAGCCAACATCAACGATCGGGCGAGCTTCGAACGCCTCTACGACCGAACCACCTTCGAGCGGGACGCGGCGTCGAACGCGCGCAGCAAGGCGACGGTCGTTCATGGCGTGAAGATCCTCTCCGCCCCCGATGCCGACGGCCGGGTCGAGATCTCCCGCGCCTCCCATCATGTTGCGGAAGGAAATCCGGAGGGTGACACCATCTTCGTCCCCGCCTTCCGGCTTCACGATTCCACCGCAGCCGACGGCGACACCTATGCCGGGTCCGTCGAGCCCGTGGCGGAGCCACCGGGCGGAGCCGCCGACGAATACCGGAGCTTCATCGACGATGTCCTGAGCGCCGCGAAGCAGGGACACTTCAAGCCGGACATCGGCCTGGGCGAGGAGCGGCTGAAAGGTTTCCACGGCGGGTGACCGGCCATCCGGCCGGCGGCGTCGGCGCAGGTCGCCGCCGTCAGCCGGTGCCATGGCGGGCTAATCGCGCCCCCAAATCCCGCGTTCCCCCAGATCCTCGCCGCGCTGACGCTCCAGCGCCTGGGAATAGCGGCGCAGTGCGAAGGACTCCGTCACATAGCCGATGATGCGCCGGTCGGTCGGGGAGGACAGGACCGGCAGCGCTTCCACCTCCGCGGAGCCGAAGCGGTTCAGCACGGTGCGGGCGTCGTCGCCGGGCATCAGAACGGCGTCCGCCTTGCTGGCGAGCGTGCCGACGCGGGTTTCGGTGGCCTCCGCATCCTGGTCGGGGTCGTGGACCTGCGACATGTCGATCAGCCCGGCATATCGGCCCGATTCATCGACCGCGAACACCGTCTTGGTGGAGCCCAGCGGATAGAGTCGGCGCAGCGCCTCCACCGTCAGGGTGGCGGGCACCGTCTTGGCGTCGCGCCGCATCAGCCGGAAGGCCGTCAGTTCCGACAGCCAGCCGATGTCGTAGGCGCCGCGGATCGGCACGCCGCGCAGATGGAAGCGCCAGGTGGCGAAGGAGTAGCCGAAGGCCTGCCGCACCACGGTGGTGGACAGCACCACCCCGATCAGCACGCCCGACGCCGCCCATAAATCCTGCGTCGTCTCCAGCACCAGCAGCACCATGGTGACCGGCGCTCCGACGACGCCGGCGGCGACCGACCCCATCCCGACCAGCAGCAAAAGCCCGCCGTCGATCTCCAGACCCGGCAGGAAGCTGGCCGTCGCGACGCTCAGCAGACCGCCGAACAGACCGCCGATGAACAGGGACGCGCTGAACAGGCCGCCGCGGAAACCCGATCCCAGCGACACGGCCGACGCCAGGATCTTCGCCACCAGCGTCAGGGCCAGTGCCAGCGCACCGCCCGCCAGTTCCGGCGGCACGGCGCCGGGACCGCTGCCCATCACCGCCGGCACCGCCAGCGCCAGTCCGCCGACCATCAGCCCGCCAACCGCCGGCCGCATCCATCGCGGGACCGGCAGGCGCTTGAACCCGCGCTCCGCCACCGTCACCGCCTGCATGGCGAGGATGCTGAGCCAGCCGGCCAGGAAGCCGACGACGCCGCAGGCGGCATAGTCCCAGCCGGCGATCTCCACCGGCCGGCCGAGCGCCAGCGGCGCCTCGCCGCCGGTCAGCAGGGCCGATGCCGCCACACCCAGCGCCGCCGCCGCCCCGACCGGGGCCAGCGCCGCCAGCGTGTAGCCGCCCAGCACCAGTTCGAAGGCATAGAAGGCGCCGGCCAGCGGCGCATGGTAGGCGGCGGCGATGGCCGCGGCCGCCCCGCAGCCGACCATCATGCGCAGATCGGCCCGGCGCAGCCGCAACCGCTGCCCGAGGGAGGAGGCGAGACCGGCGCCCGCCTGGGTATAGGCCGCCTCCATGCCCACCGACGCGCCGGACGCGTTGGACAGCGCGGTCGTCACCGTCAGGCGCAGGCTGTCGAGCAGCGACATCTTCCCGCCATAGAGTGCGTTCGCCTCCACCGCGTCGACGATGTCGTTGGGCCGCCAGCGCCGGAACAGCATCGACAGGATGCCCAGCAGCAGCCCGCCCGCCACCGGCACGCCCAGCGTCCGCAGCAGGTCGGGCACGCCCTGCCCCAGCTTCTCTCCGTCCGGCAGGTCGAAGGCCAGCGCCTGGAGAAGCAGGACCGCCTCGTGCAGCGATCCGACCGCCAGCCCGACCGCCCCGCCGACCAGACCGGCAAGCACCACCACGGCAAGCGCACTGTCGCGCACGCTCCAACGGTCGGACAGCGTGGTCGCGGCGGACGCGTCAAGCGCCGCATAAGGGTCGCTGCCGGCGCGGGCGTTTTCGCCCACGCCGTCGATGGAGGCGGAATTGTCCGGCATGATCACACGAGCGATGGAAGCGATGCAGCTTGATACGCTCGGCTATATCATCGGGTTCCCGTCGCTCCGGATATATGATTCGGGACGGTGGAATTCGGTTGTCACATCGCGCATCGTCGTGTTGGGCGCCGAACGCGGCTCGTGGCCTCGCGGAGATGGCCTCCCGTATCGAGAGGATCAGGCCGAGACCCGCTGCCAGCCCAGGCGCTTGTAGCGCGCTTCCAGAATCGTCGGCGTCGCGCAGGCGTAGCCGAACCAGAGCCCCACCAGCATGAGGGCGCCGCTGGGCCAAAGCAACAGGGAGACCACGGTCAGAACCGCGTGGATCGCGCTGTGCATCCACTCGCCCTTGGCGGCGAAATAGCACGGGCCGCACAGGAACGCCCAGACACCGGACCTGTTGGACACCGCTTCCGTCTGTCCGGTCGCGGGGTTCTGGAAGATCGTGGCCGATGACGGCTGTGCCATGTTCGTCTCCTTGGTTTGCCGGAGCCAGCGGCTTGCCGGACCCACTCTGGACGACGGCCGCCGCGCCCGTCGCTTCCGCCAAGCGGCTTTCCCGCATGGTGGACAATCCGGCAGACGGACGGTCGCTCGTCAGGCCCCAGCCCGCCGCAGGCTGTCACTCCGCGCCCGCAACTTCCTCGCTTCCGGTACCGCGCAGGACGTCGAGGAACCGCTCCAGCACCAGATTCGGCTGGGCGCCCTTCTTCGTCACCACCTGAAACTCCAGGGCATGATGGTAGGTTTGGGGAAGCAGCGCCCGCATCATGCCACGCTCGACCCATTGCCGCGCGTAGTGGACAGGCAGAAAGCCGACATAGCATCCGGTGAGGATCAGGAAGGCCACCCCCTCGCGGTCGGTCGCCGTCGCGGTGTTGTTCAACTCGTGGGGAAGCTGCGCCTGGGTCGGCGCAACGGCGTCGGCGGCCTCGACGGCTTCCCGCGTCACCCCGGCGTCGGCGCGGTCGAACAGCGGATGACCGTCGCCGCAGTAGAGCAGCGACTCCTCCTGGTAGAGCGGAAGACCGGCCAGTCCCGGCAGACCACGGCGGACCGGCACGACGCCGACATGCAGCTGCCCGTCCAGAACCCCCCGCTCGATCTCGTTGGGCGGAATCATGCGGATGTTGACGCGAACCTCAGGCGCCAGTTGCTTCAGGCTGCGCAGCGCGTGGGTCACCCGCATCTGCGGCATGGTGACGAGGTTGTCGGTGATGCCGATGTTCAATTCGCCGCGCAGACGGCCATGGACGGTGTTGATCTCGCTGCGGAAACTCTCGGTGCTGGCCAGCAGGCGCAGGCTCGCCTCATAGGCCAGATGCCCTTCGTCGGTGAGCCGGAAGCCCGCCCGGCCGCGCCGGCAGAGCGTCAGGCCGAGCCGCCGTTCAAGATCCGCCATGTGCTGGCTGATGGCCGCCCGGCTGATGTTCAGTTCCACCTCGGCAGCGGAAAAGCCGCCGCACTCCACCACCGTCCGGAAAACACGCAGCAGCCGGATGTCGGCATCGCCGATCGGGGCCAGGGGCCGGTTGGGCTTGCTCATGCTGGAACCATGGAGAGTGGGGCAGGAAAGTTAAGCACAGGGTTATGTGAAGTTCTTATAGTTTGGATTTAATCGCAACCAGGAAGCGCGCACACTTGCCGTCGACAGCATATCCAACAAGATGCGGGAGAACAGCGGATGGCCCCCTTGGACAACGATCATGCCAACGCCCTCGGCAAGGCTGCCGGACTGACGCGCGAGGAACTCGACGCCTATTGGATGCCGTTCAGCGGCAACCGTCAGTTCAAGAGCAACCCGCGCATGATCGTGAAGGCGGAGGGGACCTGGTATTGGGATGCCGAAGGCCGCAAGATCTATGACAGCCTGTCCGGCCTGTGGTGCAGCGGCGCCGGGCACTGCCGCCGCGAGATTTCGGAAGCGGTGGCCCGCCAGATCGCGGAACTCGATTACAGCCCGGCCTTCCAGCACGGGCACCCGGCCGCCTTCAAGCTGGCGCACAAGCTGGCGTCGATGACTCCGGCCGGCCTCGACCATGTCTTCTTCGTCGGTTCGGGCTCGGAGGCCGCCGACACCTCGCTGAAGATGGCGCGGGCCTATTGGCGGATGAAGGGCCAGCCGACCAAGACCAAGCTGATCGGCCGGTCCAAGGGCTATCACGGCGTCAACTTCGGCGGCACCAGCCTGGGCGGCATCGGCGGCAACCGCAAGCTGTTCGGCACCGGCGTCGATGCCGATCACCTGCCCCATACCCTGCTGCCGCAGAACCTGTTCGTGAAGGGCATGCCGGACGAAGGCGCCTTCCTGGCCGACGCGCTGGAGGAGCTGGTGGCGCTGCACGACGCCTCCAACATCGCCGCCGTGATCGTCGAACCGCTGGCCGGCTCGGCCGGCGTGCTGCCGCCGCCGAAGGGCTATCTGCAGCGTCTGCGCGAAATCTGCGACAAGCATTCCATCCTGCTGATCTTCGACGAGGTCATCACCGGCTTCGGCCGCATGGGCGCCCCCTTCGGCGCCGATGCCTTCGGCGTCGTCCCGGACATCATGAACGTCGCCAAGGGCCTGACCAACGGTGCGGTCCCGATGGGTGCCGTCGTGGCGAAGCGCGACATCTACCAGGCCTTCATGGACAATGGCGGGCCGGACTACATGGTGGAATTCCCGCACGGCTACACCTATTCGGCCCATCCGGTCGCCTGTGCCGCCGGTCTGGCCGCGCTCGACATCTTCGAGCGGGAGAAGCTGTGGGAAAAGGCCGCGGCGCTGGCGCCGCACTTCGAAAACCTGATCCACGGGCTGAAGGGGCTGAAGAACGTCGCCGACATCCGCAACTATGGCCTGACCGGCGCCGTCACCATCGCGCCGCTTCCGGGCGAGCCGGCCCGCCGGCCCTACGAGATCGGCGAGAAGTGCTGGAAGGCCGGCTACTACGTGCGCTTCGGCGGCGACACGCTCCAGTTCGGCCCGCATTTCTACAGCGAGCCCGCCGACCTCGACCGCCTGTTCGACGTCGTCGCCGACGCCATCCAGGCGACGGCGTAAGGCTGACGCTGCTGCCTCCACCCTTCCCTCCTCCGCCGGTGGGAGAGGTGGGGGCAGAGACCCTGCACAACGAACACTCTCCCAGGAAAGCCATCATGACCATCGTTGCCCACTTGATCGGCGGCAAGACTGACGCGCCCGCCGGCACCCGCACCGCCGACATCGTCAATCCCGCCACCGGTGACGTGGCCGGTCAGGTCGCCCTGGCGTCGCGTGCCACGGTGGAAGAGGCCATTGCCGCCGCCGAGGCCGCCTTCCCGGCATGGCGCGCCACGCCGCCGGCCAAGCGCGCCCGCGTCATGTACCGCTTCAAGCAGCTGCTGGAGGAGAATGCCGACCGCATCTGCGCCCTCGTCACGGCGGAGCACGGCAAGGTCCTGGACGATGCCTTCGGCGAGCTGACCCGCGGCATCGAGAATGTCGAATATGCCTGCGGCGTGCCGGAGCTGCTGAAGGGCGAGTTTTCCAAGAATGTCGGACCGGCCATCGACAGCTGGTCGGAATTCCAGCCGCTGGGCGTCGTCGCCGGCATCACGCCATTCAATTTCCCGGCGATGGTTCCGCTGTGGATGTACCCCATCGCCATCGCCTGCGGGAACACCTTCGTCCTGAAGCCGTCGGAGCGCGATCCCAGCTCCGCCCTCTATATTGCCCAACTGGCGCTGGAGGCCGGGCTGCCGCCGGGCGTGCTGAACGTCGTCAACGGCGACAAGGAGGCGGTGGACACGCTGCTGACCGATCCGCGGGTGCAGGGCGTCAGCTTCGTCGGCTCCACCCCCATCGCCGAATACGTCTATTCGACCGCCAGCGCCCACGGCAAGCGGGTGCAGGCGCTGGGCGGTGCCAAGAATCACGCCATCGTCATGCCCGACGCCGACCTGGACAACGCCGTCAGCGCGCTGATGGGGGCGGCCTACGGCTCCTGCGGCGAGCGCTGCATGGCGATCTCCGTCGTGGTGGCGGTGGGCGACGAGGTGGCCGACCGTCTGAAGGACAAGTTGTCGGCGGCGCTGCGCGACCTGAAGGTCGGCGCCGGCACCTCTTCCGGCTGCGAGATGGGACCGCTGGTCACCCGCGCCCATCATGAGAAGGTGAAGGCTTATGTCGACCAGGGCGTCGCCGAGGGGGCGGAACTGGTGGTGGACGGCCGCGGGCTGGTCGTGCCGGGTCATGAGAACGGCAACTTCCTGGGCGGCTGCCTGTTCGACCGCGTCACCCCGGACATGACCATCTACCGGGAAGAGATTTTCGGCCCGGTCCTCTGCCTCGTCCGGGTCAGGTCGATGCAGGAGGGCATGGACCTGATCGATGCCCATGAGTACGGCAACGGCACCTGCCTGTTCACCCGCGACGGCGAGGCCGCCCGCTATTTCAGCGACATGATCAAGGTTGGCATGGTCGGCATCAACGTGCCGCTGCCGGTCCCGGTCGCCTATCACAGCTTCGGCGGCTGGAAGCGGTCGCTGTTCGGCGATCTGTCGGCCTACGGTCCCGACGGTGTGCGTTTCTACACCCGCCGCAAGACCATCACCCAGCGCTGGCCGACCGGCGGGGTCCGCGAAGGCGCCCAGTTTGCTTTCCCGTCCATGAAGTAAGGTAAGTCTGGTTGTCGCGACGCCGGCGCCGATAGGGGCGCCGGCGCCGTCCGTCCTTTCCGTCGGGCATGAACAGACGCGGACGCCGTTTTTGCGGAAGACGCTTGAAGCTCCGGATGTCATGGTCCGGTCGATCTGCTGCGCGCCACCTTCCCCGGCGGCTCTATCACCGGCGCCCCGAAGTCCGCGCCATGGAGATCATCGACGAGCAGGAGGTCTCACGGCGCGGCGCCGCCGACGTAACAGCCGGTCACGGTCGTTGAATGGACGTCAGACATGCGCGCCCTCCCGGCCGGAGTCGGCCGACATGACGTGGAACAGTGCCAGGATCTCACCGGCCGGGTTCCAACCCAGCACCCGCGACAGCCCGGAATAGCCGACGGACAGGCGCGGGTTGACCTCCACCACCACCGGGCCGTCAGGCCTGTCGATGAGGTCGACGGCGACATAGCCGCGCAGCCCCGGGATCGCGGCGGCGATGGCGCGGGCCAGCGGCTCCCAGTCGGCACGCCGGTGCTCCATCGCCCCGACCTCCACGCCATGGAAGGAGAAGCAGCCATTTCCACGCTCCACCGTCTGACGATTGCAGCCGAGCAGCCGCACCCCGCCGCCAGCGTCGACCAGCATCGACAGGCTGCATGCTTCTCCCTCGACCAGCGGCTGGACGATCCAGCGGCCGGCATGCGGCGGCGTCCAGGCGGCGACATCGTCGACGATGAAGGTGTTAAGGCAACCGGCTCCGTCGTCCGGCTTCACCACATGACGGGCGGCGGGCGGCGGCGGAGCACCGAAGGGGACGGTGGGGATTGCCGCGATGCCGTGGGCGGACAGCCGTGCCCCCGTCGCCGTCTTCGACGAAGCGAGCGCGATGGCATCGGGAGCACAGGCGACCACCGGCCGGCCGGTGCCACGGAACAGGGCGGCGACATGGCCCAGCAGCCCGTCGCTTTCCGGCGCGATCGGCCAGACCACGTCGCACAGGGCGGCGGCATGACGCCACCGCGATTCCGGATCCTCGCCCGGCGCCACCGGGAACAGGGCGACCCGGTCGGCCGGAAATGAGGGTGGGGGAAGGCGGTTGTCCCGGCACAGCGTGACGCGTATTCCATCCAGCGCGATCAGATCGACGACCAGCGCCGCGACCATCGCGTTGGCTTCCGCCATCAGGTCCGTCGGAAGCGGCCCGTTGCAGAGCGCGCCGCCGGTGACATACTCGCAGACCAGAACCCGACGAAGGCTGTTCTCCATGGACATCGTTCCCGTCATCGACCTGCTGGGCGGGCAGGTGGTTCATGCCAAGCGGGGGGAGCGCGACCGCTACCGCCCCATCGAAAGCGCGCTGACCGCAGGATCGGCACCTCAGGATATCGTGGCCGCTCTGCTGGCGCTGCAACCCTTCCGCGCCTGCTATGTCGCCGACCTCGACGCCATCAGGGGAAACGGCGACCATCGATCCACCGTCGCAGCGCTGCAGGCCCGCTGGCCTGAGGTGGCGTTCTGGGTCGATGCCGGTGTGGCAGCGCCGGACGATTGCCGCCGCTGGCTCGATGCCGGGATCCGCCATCTGGTGATCGGCAGCGAAAGCCAGACCGATGGCGCGACGCTGGAGTCGGCGCTGGCGCTGGCGGGAGAGGACCGGGTGGCCCTGTCGCTGGATGTCCGGCAGGGAGCGCCGCTGGGGCCGGCGGCGTTGCACGAGGAGCCGGCCCGCTGGCCGTCGCGTGTGATCGCCATGACGCTGGACCGGGTCGGCTCGGGCGAGGGCCCGGACCTGGACCGTATCGCCATGCTGGCGGCCCGACGCCCGGGGGTTCGTGTTTGGGGGGCCGGCGGCGTCCGCGATGCGGCGGATCTGGATGCGCTGGCCGCGCACGGCACCGATGCGGTGCTGGTCGCCAGCGCCCTTCATGACCGGCGCCTCGACGCCGGGACGCTGGCCCGGTTCGCCTCCGGTCAGCGTTCCTCCGATCGGGAGGCGGCGAACGGGTGAACTCCCAGCCCGGCGGGCAGCGCCAGGCGGATGGCCGCGAAGGCATCAGCGGCGGCGTCGGCGGCGCTGTCCAGGAACTGCGTCACCTGCCCCGGCACCGCCTGCTTCGCCGGTGTGCCGCGCGGCGCCAGGGAGGACCTGATCCCGCTGGGCCGGAAGCTGCGCTGTTTCGGCGACGGCCAGCAGATGCCGAAGCTGCTGGACGGCCGGCGCTACTGGCGCATCCCGGTGATGGACGGCGGCCTGCCCCGCTCCCGCCTGCCGACGGAGGTGGAGCGACCGCGGGTTCGGCGGGCGCGGCGAGTTGCCGGCCTGCTTTTGAAAACTCCGGACCCCGAATTTTTCCGGATGCACCATCGGGGGGACGCGGGGCTACCCCACCGGATGATGTTGCCGTTCATCCAGGTGGATGATTTGCGTAAAAAACACCCCCGACTCGATCAATGTCGTGCTCCTTCAGGAATCATATCCGCTTTGTTCGATGTGACAGGGCCGCATCCTGCGTAGGCTGCTTGTCATGAAATTTGGATGGGGCGGAAATGGAATGACAGACCGCCCATCCGAACGTGGCCGCAAAAGCAATCAAGGCTGCGGAAAAAACAGCGTGTTCGCCGACCATTCGCGACCCACGGCAATACGAACAGGAAAGCGGAAGAGGGGCACGGGACAATGAAGTGCATTGAACAGCAGTCCGACGTTTCCAAGCTCGACACCATCGGTATTCTCATGGTTCCCGATTTCTCCATGATCGCGTTCACCGCGGCGGTTGAGCCTCTCCGCCTCGCCAATCACATCGGCGGAAAGGAGCTGTATCGCTGGGTGCTGCTTTCCCCGAATGGCGGTGTCCAACGGGCCAGCAACGGCATCGGGATCTGCGTCGATCACGCCATCGCCGATGCCCCGACGCTGTCCGCCGTGTTGGTATGCAGCCTCTACGAGTTGTTCTTGGAAACTGTCGTCCTGCCCTGCCGGACCGGCGTCTTCGATTACGAGCGCGACCTGCCTCAACGGGTGCGCATCGGCCTGCTGCTGCAGGTGCGCCAGGATGGCGCCCGGTTCTCAGACGATATCGGCGACGTGCTGTCCTATGACGACCAACTGCCGGGCGCGTCCCTGCCGGCGTCACGCCGCCTGACGGTCATGGCCGACCGGTGGATCTGACCCGATGACGGCCAACGCATCGCCTGACGACGGATCGCCGAACGCCGCAGGGAACGCCACCGCACGGCCCTGGGTGATCAAGATCGGCGGCAGCCTGTCGGACTGGCACCAACTGGGGACTTGGCTGGACCTGATCGCCCGTCCCAGCCATCTCCACCCCCTGGTCGTCGTGCCGGGCGGCGGCCCCTTCGCCGATGCCGTCCGCGACGCCCAGGACAATTGGCGCTTCGACGACCGGCTCGCCCACCGCATGGCCCTGCTGGCGATGGAGCAGTTCGGGCTGATGCTGCACGGCATCTGCCCGGCCTTGCAAACGGCAGCATCGCGCGAGCGGCTGCGGTCGCTGATCCGGGCAGGGATGCCGGCGGTGTGGCTGCCGTCGGCCATGGCGCTCGACCAGCCGGAGATCGCCGAAAGCTGGGATGTCACTTCAGACAGTCTCGCGGCATGGCTGGCGGTGGAGTTGGATGCGGCGGCGCTGGTTCTGGTCAAGTCGGCCCCCTGCCCTTGTGCTGCGACCGACGCGGCGGCACTGGCCCGCGACGGGCTGGTCGACGCGGCTTTCCCGCTCTGGCGCTCGCGTTTCGCCGGTGAGAGCTGGTGCATCCATCGCGACAACCACAAGCTGATGGAAGAGGCGCTTGCCGGCCGCGCGAATCCCGGCTGCAGCCTGCTGCGCAGCCCGGAGGTGGAGCCTCTGCCGGGCGTGCGGGCTTGAACGGACTCTCACCTCCTCCCGCCCCGCCGCGACTTGTATGGGCGCTGACCCGATCCGGTCATCGCATCGAGGAGACGCTCGACCTGATGGCGCGATTTGCGCCGCTCGACGTCTGCCTCGGCAAGGCGGACGAGGAGGTGATGCGCGGCTGTTCGCCGGTTGCCTGACCGTTCCTTGAGGCTTGCCGGCATTCCCCATTTTGCGGCGCTGGGTCCGTCGATTCTCGGCTTCCGCGGCGCCCTGTGGCGGGGCGGGGCGCCGATGCACTTGGAACGGCAGCGGCAGCGGAACCTCCCAGAGGAAGCCGCGGTATGCGGCCATGTCGGCAACGCTTGAACCGGCCCATCGTGCCGATCGGGCCGAAGCACTCCAATCGCCACTGAGAAAACACCGCCGGAACAGAATAGCCATTCGAGCCTCAATATTTAGGAAGAAACAACGACATTGATGGCTATCGAAATTTCCAGAGATGTGCTGGTATCGGAAATCAACCCATTCAATCATGGTCGCTCCCCGTTCCCTTTGAACCACCGGCCGGCACAACCACGCGTTTTCAAAGGAAGGTCTTCATGCGCATACGACTGGGTTACCGGCTGACCTTCAGCTTTCCCGCCCCCACCCCCATGA
>JBKHVJ010000148.1:0-18910 GCA_046570145.1 Alphaproteobacteria bacterium | reverse complement strand
CCTTCATCCGGCAACGGTCGCAGATGGCGACCGGCAGGGCATGGAGGAATCGGGCCATGGGCTCACCGGGTGTAGGCGGAGAGGTCGGGCGTCAGGTACATCGGCGCGCCGTCGGTCTCCTCGCTCTCCGCATCGGCCAGGGCCTGGTCAGCGGAGGCCTGGAGGATCGAGAGGCGACCCGCGTCCACGGTCGGAAGCTCCTGCATCATGCGGACCGCCAAACCAGTCACCACGGCCTCAAGCCAGCGGACGGGCACATCCAGGGCATTCGACAACGCGCCAATGTCCTCGATCTGCCGGTGATACCAGACCGTCAGGGACCCGCCGGCGGCCGTGCTGTCCGGCACCGGCCAGAGCGTTACCTGCGGGGTCACGCGACGATCGTACCAGTAGAGGGTCGGCCGGCTGCTCTGCTGCGTCTTGTTCGGCAGGGCGCTGAAGTCGTCGCGGTTCATCTGCGTCATCGGGATCTCGATCCCGTTGGCGTCCTTAAGCAGCAGGTTCAGCAGGTCGACCGTGCCGGCGGGGAGGCTGTAGGTGGCGACGCCGGCCGTCAGTGCGACGGTGCCCTGCCGGACCTCCCACAGGTTGATGCCGCGGTTGGCCCAGGCGGTCAGCATCAGGAACAGGTTATCCCGGCCGACCTCCAACATTTCGGCGTTGATGGCCGAGGAGGCGATGCCACAGCGGCGCAGGGCCTGCTCGATGATCTTGTTGACCGGGTAGGTGGTCAGCCCGACGGTGCCGGAGGTGGCCATGGGTTCACTCCGCCAGCAGATGGAGGAATGGTTCGCCGCCGCAGCCGGCGTCGTGCTGGATCGCAGCGCAGACGGCAACTTTGACAATCGTCATGGGATCGGTGATGCCGTAGGCCCTTAGCGCGAAGGCCGCGCCGCTGGCGTAGTCACAGCCACTGCCTGCCGTGAACAGCACGTTACCCTCATGCGCCCACGCTCCACCTGCGCCGTCGAGCTGCATGATCCGGGTCGCGCTGACCAGCATGGCATTGCCGTGGAACCACGTCTCGCTGCCCTCCTCGACCTTGGGGCGGATGCCGAGGGAGGTGCGCAGATCGACAAGCCAATCGCGGAATTGCGATGCCATCCAGTCGGCGGACACCTCACTGGCGCGGTCGAACATCGCCGTCCGCAGGGCATTGGACCCGGTGATGGCAACGGCGCCGCCGTCCACCATCGCCCACTTCAGCGTGGTGTCGGACATGATGGTGGAGCCGGCGCTCACCCGGCGGTCGCTGCCGATCCAGGTGCCGACGCCGGGCTTATGAAGGGCGCAGAGGATGGTCATCGTCAGACCCCCATGCCGGCGCCGGACTGCACCACCGTCAACGCAACCGCCGGGGCACCACTGGCCTTGTTCAGCCGCACCGCCCGCACCGGGGTGGTCTGGCTGCCCTGCGCGTTGCCGGTGACGTTGGTCAGCGTGGCGTGATCGAACCAGGTGGCGTTGGTGTTGTAGTCAGTGGCGTAGGCCGCGAACGGATCGTCGTAGCTGACCTGGACCTTGCTGCTGTGCGCGCCGGAACTGGTCACAGCCAAGCCGACGTTGAAGTTGGAGACGAGGTAGTCCAGCACGACCGGGGTGGAGATCCCCGAGGCGGCGGAGACGGTCACGGTGATGGGGCGCATCAGGCAGCCTCCTGCATGGGGTCGGTGGGCTGGTCGCGGTAGCCGTAGAGGTGGCCGGCCTTGTGGCTGTCCATCAGCGTGGTGGAGCCGGGCAGCACGATCTCGATGCCGCGCGCCGCAGCGACGCCGAGCCAGAACTCGACGCAGGCCCGGCCGGCTTCCTTGATCTCCGGATACCCCTCGTAGCCGAAGTCGCAGCCGAACAGGCACAGGGTTTCCGCCCCTTCGGCGATCGCGAGGGCGATGGCGTAGGCGACGGTGTTGTTGAGGTAGGCCGGCCCCAGCTCCAGCACCGTCTCCAGCGGGTAGGCCACGCTGGTCGGGAAGGCCGGATGGGGACGGCTGGTGACCAGAGGCACGGCCAGGCGCTTCAGCACGCCCCAGGCCTGCGCGGACCAGTCGCTGCGCGCCTCCAGCTCCTCCAGGTCGTCCATCAAGATGACGCGGTCGGCCCGGATGATGGCGCCCATGAGGTTGATCGCCCACACCTCGCCGTCGAGCGCGGCGGCGCCCTGCGGGAACAGGGCGCCGTCCAGGAACGCGCGCCGGCTGTCGCCCATCGCGACGATGGTCACGCTCTTCGGCATCAGAGGGTCACGGTCCGGGTGGCGGGATGGACCGCGGCGCCCTGGAACGGGCGGCCCGTGAGGGTGCCGCACAGGCGGTGGAGGTCCGCGACGGTCAGGGCTTCATAATGCTCCAGCGACAGGCGGACGTGGCCCTCCTCCACCTCGGCAGCCTCCATCGCACGGGAGAGGGGATCGGGTGCAACCTCCTCCTCCCGAGGCTCGCGGGCCGGATCAGCCGGCACCACTACTGCAGCGACGGGCTGCTCGGCGGTCACCGAGGCGGCGGGGGTCTCCACCGGTGCGGCCTGCTCGTCCGGGGCGACGGTCTCGACAGTTGGGGTGACGGGCTGCTCGACGGGAACCGCCACGGGTTCAGCGGCGGGCTTGTGGGTCTTGGCCATGGTCTCGTTCTCCCCTTAGGCCTGGGTCACGCCGAGGGCACCGGCGCGGGTACCGGTCGGCCCGCTGGCGATGCCGCCGAGGAACATGGTCAGCGTCAGACGGCGCGAGCCGTTGGAGGCGCTGGACGGCAGGTAGGTGCCGCGGACGTCGCCCGTGGTGGCGGTGGCCGGGTCGGTGCTGTCGCCTGCGACGATGGTCCCGGCGTCCTGCGCCAGGGCGCTCGCCCACTTCACGCCGATGACGTGGTTGGCATCGTAGAGGCGGAACGGCAGGCCGAACTTGTCGCCAGTGCCGACCGTGACCGCAGCCGCGGTGTTGGCGCTGGGCGTGATGGAGTAGATGCCGGCGAAGGCCTTGGCGCCCTGGGCGACGCCGGCATTGGCGCCGGTGATGCGCTCGGTCATCGGCTGACCATAGGCGTCGATGCCGGACACCAGGAAGGTCGCGGCGCTGTCGTTGCCGGCCGAGGTGATGCGGACGTTGCGCGGCACATCGGGGCTGTAGACGGTCCGGCCGACGGCATCAACGGACGTGGTGACGCCGGCGCCGGCGGTCAGGGTCAGCGCCGTCGAGGCGGTACCGGACTGCGAGGCGGCCAGATTGGTTGCGGAGAGCGCGGCCGGCACGATGTCGTAGGTGTAGGTGCGGCCCATCGGCCCGACGCCGAAGCCGCCGTTGTTGCCGGCGGTGACGTTGGTGCAGGCGGCGCCGAGATAGAGGTCGTCGGAGAACTGCGTCATGAAACGCTCCGGTGATCAGGGTGCAGAAAACGAAAAAGCCCCGCCATGAAGCGGGGCTCTTCGGTGGTGGGCAGCAGGCGATCAGGCGCCCGGGGTGCCCCACAGGTCGCGCCAGTCGACCCAGAAGGTGCCGTAGCGCTCGTCGGCCTTGTAGCGCATGGAGCGGGTCTCGAAGTCGCCCTCCATGCCCTTGTCGAGCGGCGAGCGCTGGACCAGCTGCAGGCCCTCCTCCGTCTCGGTCTGGATGAACCAGTTCGTGTTGGAGGTCATGCGCGAGAAGGTCGCCACCTCCGACAGCTCGCCCTGGATGGGGTTGATGTCGTTGTTGGCCGTGCCGGTGCGCAGCGGGGTCTGGGTGATGACCTTGGCCTGCATGCGCAGGGTGTTGGGCACCACCAGCTTCTTGGGCTTCAGCCGGATCTTCCGGCCTTCGGGCGAAACGGCGTTGCTGATCTGGATCAGCATCTGCTCGACCGAGGTCTGCGACAGCGCGGCGGCCGTTGCCAGCTGGTTCGACGCCGAGCCGCCGTTGATCAGCGGGTGCGAGGTCGAGATCAGCGGCTGATTGTCGCCGCCCTTGTAGGAGGTGTTGAAGGCGCGGTTCAGCACGTTCGCCGTGTTCCACTCCTTCGTCTCGATCAGGGACTGAGCGAGATGCTTGGAGAAGGTGGAGCCGAGCGAGATGTGGTCGCCGTCCTCGATGGTCTCCTTGGTCAGGGCGAAGGCGAGGCCGTAGACCTTGAAGTCCGTCCGGGCGACGTAGAAGGTCTGCCCGGTATCGTAGTCGAACGGCTTGCCCTCGGGCAGTTCCGGCGCCTGCCGGAAGCCGACGATGACCGGAACCTCGTAGTACCGGCGCTTGACCGGGCTGACGAGGTAGCGGAAGACCTGCTTCCACTCGTCGGCACGCTGGTCGTAGATGCCCTTGAACGGCTTGTTCAGGATGGGCTCGACGATGGCCTTGAACTGGGCCGAGTTCATGGGGGTCGACATGGGTCAGCCCTCCTTAGATCGCGGTCTGCGGGTTGACGAACTGGTGACGCGCGATCTGGACGCAGAGGTCCGTGAACGCGTCGCCCCAGGCGTTGGCGGGGTAGAGGTTCCGGTCCATGACGCGGACCTGCCCCTGCGTGCCGGCGCCGACCAGCGTGGCCGAGACCGTCGCCGCCGAATTGCCCAACCCGTTGTTGGCCGTCAGGTTGGTGAAGTTGGTCTGGTCACCGACGGCGGCCTGCGCAACGGAGCCATCGGCCTGCACCTGATAGATGATGGCCGGGTCGTTGAAGAAGAACGCCTTGCAGGTGCCCGCCACGTAGGTGGCGTTGGCCGGCCAGAAGTTGGAGATGACCGGCGGCAGGCCCGCGGCCGGGGTGTACTGGCAGCCCCAGAACACGCCGACGAAGGCGTCGCTGGTGCTGGTGACCGGGGTGATGGTGCCGGTGGTGGTCATCTTGACCGGCTGGCCCATGTAGATGTCGGACGCGAGACCGGACGCGATGCCGTCGGTCAGGGTGACCATCGTCACTTGGCCGGACGGGTGGTAGACCGGCCGCATCCCGTACGGGGAGGAGGTCGAAGCCATGATTGCCTCTCAGGGCAAGGGTTGGGGTCAGGAGAACCGCGGCCGTCCTCGGCGCGGCTCCTCGATTTCGAAGCCGCTGTCGTCGCCGTCGTTCTCTTCGCTGATCCGGCCGCGGAGCTGACCGACACCATCCTTGGCGCGCGCCTTGATATCCCGTTCGCTCTCAAACGGGGCTTCATGGTGCTGCAGGTACATGATGGCTTGGTAGCGGTCCTCGGAGATCTTGAAGAGGCGCATCTCGGAGACGTCGAGCGGGAAGCCGTCCGGCACATCCTCCTTCACAGCCGGGACGTATCCCAGGCGCATGCGGGTGGCGATGGTGTCGGACTCGTTGGTGCTGCTGAGCCAGGCGAAGTGCACGCCGGGACGGGCCGGCGGGTTGGGGAGCTTGGCTTCAGCCATCTGGTTGCGCAGAAGGTCGCGCAGTTCACGATCGGACAGGGTCCGATCTTCGGTCATCGCGCGGTCATCATACGCGCGGTCATCGGCCAAGCGCTCATCGACACGGTCGGTGCGGTCGTCCAGCGCGGTCCGCTTCAGGCGGGGCTCGGTCATCTCGGTGGTCTCCTTAGACGCCGTGCCGCTTGGCGGAGGCGAAGTATTCGTCGGTCATCTGCTTGCGGGTCGCCGGGTCGTCCCAGAGGTTGGCGTCCTTCAGCGTCTTGACGTATTCGGGGGGCAGCCGGCGCTCGTCGGCGCGGCCACCGGGCTGGGCACCGCGCGAGCCGCCACTGCCGCCGACGGGCGAGCGGCCGGGCTGGCGCTGCTGCTGGGCAGCCTGCTTGCCGCCGAACAGGTGCGGGCGCTGCTCGCGCAGGCGGGCCCTCAGTTCGCGCCAGTGGGCCGGGGTGTCGGGGGCGTAGCCCTCGCCGGCCAGATCCTCGCTCAACTTTGCGGCCGAGCGGCTGTCCTCGTCGGCGAGGTTCTGATTGAACCAGGGGTTCTCGTCGAAGAAGGCCTCCTGGAAGGCGGCCAGCTTGGCGGTGTTGACGGCCGGCTGCTGGCGCTGGGCCGGCTGCTGCGGCTGCCGGGCCTGCTGGGTGGCGCGCTGCTTCAGCGCCTCCAGATCCTCGACGCGGCGGCGGGCGGTGTAGAGTTCGTCCTGCAGGGCGACCTGCTGGTCGAAGTCGCCGCTCTCGATCGCCTCGCGCAGCTTCGCCTGCGTCTGACGGAGCGTGCTGCCGGCCTGGGCCAGATGCGTCTCCAGTGCGCCCATGTCGGTGCGCTGGGCGATGCCCGACACCATGGCGCGCAGTTCAGCCAGCTCCTGCGCCTGCTGACGGATCATCTGCTGATCGCGTTCACGGGCGCGGCGACGGCGCTCCTTCTCCAGGCGGCGCTGCTCGGCGCGGGCGCTGCGGCGTCCCTCGGCCGATTCCTCGCCGTGGTCGTCGCCGTCATCGGTGTTGTCGCCGCGGTCGCCGTCCTGATCGTGGCGCTCGTGCTCGTCGTCGCCGTCGTCCTCATGATCGGCGCGACCGTCGTTCAGGTCGCGCTCGTCTTCTTCAAGCGCGTCATCGTAAGCCATGGTGGCTCCTCACAAGGGAACGGCGCCGTCGAGGGCGCCGCGGTGGATCATCGGTGGTGGGGTTGAAGGCCGGTCAGACCCAGGCCTTGATGTCGCGGGGGTCGGCGGTGACCTTGCCCAGCAGGTCGTAATCGTTGACCGTCACGAAGAGCGCCTTCTCGCCCGGCCGGTCCGGCAGATCGACGGACCAGCGGTCGCCGCCGTACTTGCCGACGCGGACGAAGTCGCCCGGCTTGACCCACTGGCCTTCGGGCCACTCCTGCAGGTCGTCGCGCTTCTTGAAGGCCACCGGCCCGACGGCGATGACCTTGCCGGTCATCTCGTTCCACTGCTCGTTGGCCTTGGTGTCCTCGGTCAGCAGAACGCCACCCTTGGTCTTGCTGCGCGGGGTGCGGAGCTGGATCAGGATGCGGCCACCCAGCGGCTCGATGCCGGGGGCGGCGGAGGGGAACAACTCCTCCATGTCGGCAGCCGGGGCCTGTGCCGACTCGCCCATCATCGCCTTCCATTCGGCGGAGTTGGGCAGCACCAGCGGCGAAACCTTGCTCATTCCTCGTCGTCCTCTTCCTTCACGATGGCAGCAATGATGTCGAGAGCGTCACGCAGACCCTGGCGACGCCCGATCCGGTGCCGCATGTCCTCCAGGGTCGCCGGCGGGGTGTCGAACACGCCCCGCTCGATCTCCTCCGCAGCGACACGGAGGGCGCGTTCCAGTTTAGGGACGGAGATCAGCATCGGCTCCGACCCCCGGGTGCGGCTTGATGGCCTCGCGCAGCGTGCTGTGCTGTTCGCGCATCCGCTCGATCTGGATGTCCGTCTCGTTGTCGGCGTCGTTCATCCGCTCCTTCGCGGCGATGTCGGCGGCCTTCAGCTGGCCGTCCTGGCGATCGCGCTCGGCGCGGCGCTCGACCTCGGCCATGTCGGCGGCGGTCTGCGGATCGGGCGGCGGCTTGGGAAGGAGGGCCTGCACCATGTCCTGCGACTGCTTCAGGAGGCCGATGCCCTGCCGGACGGTATCGGGCAGCGCGGCGAGCTGCTGCGCCAGGATCGCCTTCACCTGCGGGGCGGCCATGGCCTGGGCGGCGTCCGGCGTCATGCCGGGCACTGTCGCCGCGGCCTGCTGGGCCGCCTGCTGCATCAGCTGCATGTAGAGCATGGCGACGTGCTGGCCGATGTAGGCGGTCGCCGCCGGCACGAACTTGGAGGCATTCAGCGGGGAGCCGCCGAGCAGAGGATCCAGCATCGCCTGGGCCACCACCTCGATGTGCGCGACGTGGTCCTGCGACGGGTCGGCGCCGACGGGCTGGCCGTTCAGCATCGCCACCACCGCGGACGCCGGGTCCGTCGGCTGGGGCGGCTTGGGCTGCGGCAGCAGCTCGTCGGCGTTGGGGACCTTCATGGCCTCCAGCACCGCCTTGCGCACCGCGCGCTGGTCCCACAGCTGGGCAACAGCCGGGTTCGGGTTGGCGCTGTCAGCGGTCGCCATCGACAGCATGGCCTGGGCCTGCGTCAGGCGCTGGGTCTCGGAGAAGATGGCGGGGTCCGACACCGGCACCACGTCCATCGGCCCCTGGAAGTCCTGGGGCGTCACCATCAGGTCGCCCAGTTCGGCAACCACCACCTGCTCGGTCAGGTGCTTGCCGTTCAACCGGTGCAGGATGGACAGCACCTCGGCCTGCGAGCGGTGCTGTCGGGCATGGATGGCCGAGAATACCCGGCTGCCCTGCTCGATCAGCGCCTGCGCTGTGCCGACCGGCATGCTGTTGGAGGCGTCGGCGATCTTCTCCTCGGCCGTGGTGACCACGCCCTTGGCCGCGTCGGTCAGCCAGCCCAGCAGTTCGAACAGCACCGGCGAGGGCTGCGCGAAGGTCAGGGGCATCAGAATCTTGCGGATGTCGGGATCGGTCGGGCCGGCGGGCGCCTCGATCGGGATCATCTCTCCCGGTGCCGGGTTCTTCGTCTGGCCCGACGTCTTGGCGCCCTTCAGGATGGCCGTGGTTTGGGCGTTGGAGGCGTGGGCCGAGTCCAGCAGGGCACGCAACGAGCCGGTACCGGCGATGGCCAGACCGCCGATCAGGTGCCACAGGCTGATGCCGAGCGGACCGCGCCACGGGATGAACTGGAACTCCACCATCCACGGCAGCGCCTGGCGCGTCGGGTCGGCCTCGTCCCAGTTGCGGTAAATCGCAACGACCTGCTCGGTATGCTCGTCGATGGTTACGATGTAGGGCGCGACGCCGTCACCGTTCCCGATGTCCATCTCGACGTAGCACTCGTAGACGATGCGGACGCCATCCTCGTTGTAGGCGTCGCGGTTCACGCCCTCGATCTTGTCGTTCGCCTGCCCGGTGTGGGTCTCGTCCGGGGAGAGCGGCGGGGCGGAGCCGTTGTCGAGGTACATGCCGGCGGCAATGCGGGCCTGCCACTCGGCTTCGACCAGGCGCAGGCGGTCGGTCTTGCGGCGCGCGGTGTGCCACTGGCCGGCCGATGCCGGCAGGATGACGTCGTCGAGCGGGCGGAACTCGAAGGCCGGGCGGTTCTTCTGCCCATCCCACCAGACCTTGAGGTACTGCGAGCCGCCGAGCGGGACCTGGGTCTGCAGCTGCTCCAGTTCGCCGATGTATTCCTTGCACTGCTCGGTCAGCTGCCAGTTCATGAACCGCGCCTTGCGGTCGGCCTTGGCCTGCTTGTCCGGAGTCGGCGTACCGATGATCTTGCTCTTGACCGGGCCGTTCGGCGGGCAGAGCTCCTTGACGATCCGCGCCTCGTAATCGACGCAGGCCTCGGCGAGGATCGGGTGCACGACGCGGCTGGCGCCGGGGAACTGCGCCCCGCCGACGGCATTCTCGTCGCCGGCCAGACCGGCCCGGCTCAGTGCCTCCTGATACTGTTTGTCCCGCTTCTCGCGGGCCTCGATGTCCCGCTCGATCAACTCGCAAAGCTCCGCGCCCAGCGCCTGCCGGCCAATCGGGTCCATGGCCTCGGCGAGGTTGGCGTCGAAGGGGAGCGGCTCCGCCTCCTCGGGCAGAACATCCCGCACGATGACGGAGCCGTCGGGCTGCTCCTCGTATTCCTGCTGCGGGCCAGCGGCGCCGGCAACCTGCGCCAGGGCGGCGAGGTCGGCAGGAGTCGGGCCGGCCGCGGGCTGCGGCAGGGGCGGAACGGTCATACCCACGGGGATCAGTCCTTCTTGGCCTGCTGGCGGAGGCGCACGGCCTCGATCATGGCGATGGCGGCGAGGAGGAAGCGGGAGTGGACGGTAAGCATCAGCCCTCTCCCCGACCCTTGATGTCCCACCACAGCACACCGAGACCGACGACGATCACGGCGCCGCCGATGTAGAGGCAGAGGTCGGAGAGTTGGACGGCGTCCATGGTCAGGCGACCACGCACCAGTCTTCGGCGAGCATGTCCGTCTGGCTAGCGAGCCAGCCCATCAGGATTTCACCGGTGGCGGTCTTCATCGTGATGGACGGCAGAACCTTCGCGGTGCCGCCCTGCGCCTCGGCATGCGCCTTGTTGTGTGGCGACCAGAACGAGGCAGCGGGGATCTCGCGCGTCTCGCCGCAGCTCAGCGCCAGCCACATGCCCTTGCCGTTCCAGCCGGCGCGAGCAACGCGCTTGCCGGCCTTCAGGGCAACGAGCGCATCGCCGAAGGACAGGCCGGGACCCGCCCCCTCCGGACAGCCGCCGAAGTGATCAGCGCCAGGCTTCACGCCGCAGGACAGACAGGGCTGAATGCTCATGTTCGTCGGCATGCTGTGGTCTCCTCAGGTCTGGCGCTGCCATCCTCCCGTCGCTGGAGGAGCGGGTCGTTCCCGCTCGCCAGTCCCGAGGAGTTCGTGTGTTCGGCAGCGACGTTGACGCCCATGGCAGCGGGCGGGTGGATGGTCAGGCGGCGTAGGGGTTGGTGGACGGCCGCTCGTCGTCCGGCTCTTCCGGTGTGGCGTCGGCATCGTCCTCCAGGACGAGGAAGCGCTGGTCGACCAGCAGGCGGATGGCCTGGGTCAGGGTGTCGACCATGTCGTCCCTGGTTGAGCCGGGGCCGAAGCCGATGCATTCGTTGACCAGCTCGTCGGCCCAATCGGTCGGCAGGCCTTTGCGCTCAGGCACCCGGCTTTCCGGAACCCAGATCAGGCCGGCATCCAGATGCGGCGTCACCAGATGGGCGCGGGCCACCTTGTCCAGCTTCCCCGGGTTGTAGGCCTTCACCGGGATCTTCTGGCGGGCCAGCGACTGGCAGAGCCCGATGCCGGAGCCCTTCGCCTCGATCACCAGGATGTCCGGCCGGCGGCCATGGCTTTGCTTCCTGCGGGTTGGGCCAATCAGCGGTGCGCCGAACTCGGCCTCGACAGCCGAGGCGCCGTATTCCGCCTCGTATTCTTTCAGCACGCGCGGCAAGAGGTCCGGCACCTCGATGTGGTCCCGCCAGCAGTCCACCAGCAGCGCACCATACCGTCCGTCCGGCATTTCGAAGACGCCCCAGACCGAGCAGGCCGTGGCGTCGTTGGCCGTCTTCTCGGTGAAGGCCGTGTCGTAGCTCTGGACCACGTAGGCGAAACGCGGCAGGGCGCGCTTGGCCGGCCAGAGCTGGAAGTGATCCCGCTTGAAGATCTTGCCTTCCTGCCGGACCTTCCAGTTTCCATCCAGCAGCCGCCCGCGTTCCGCCTTGCCGAGCGCCTGCAGGTTCGCGAGGTAGCCGGGATCGGCCTCCATCAGCTTCTTGTTGTCGCTGAGCTTGGCCGGGATGAACGTGACCGACTTGGGTTCGCTGGTCGGATAGAGCTCCTTCAGGCGCTCCCTGCTGTCCGCCCAGATCATCTCGTCGCTGACGCGGACGAACCACCGCAGCTTGCCGGCGCGGCTCGGGATCGGCAGACCGGTGCGCTGGTCGATCCACCAGCTGATGAAGGTGGCCACCCAACTGTCCGCATCCGGGTTGCAGGTGGCCCGGACATAGGGCCGGACACCGCACATCGACCGGTTACGCGACAGCATGTAGAAGAACTGCTCCTCCGAGAAGTGCGTCAGCTCGTCGAAGCAGAGCGCTGGAATCTGCGCGCCCTGCCAGTCCAGCACCGTGGTGTCGTGCTCCAGGTGTCCGAACTTGACCTTCGCTCCGCCGCGGAAGGTCCACTCCAGCACGTCCTTGCGAGGCTTGGCCCCCAACATGCCGTAGAGCTTGACGCTCTCATCCCAGAGTCCGCCTGGGTTGCGGACCTGCACCGTGGTGCGGCGGAAGAACACCGCGGCGAAGCCTGGGTTGTCGCTATGCCGGATCGGGTCCAGCAGGAGGCCCCACGACTTACCGCCGCCCGCCGCGCCGCCGTAGATGGCGATGTCGGCGGGGGTCGACAGGAAGATCTCCTGAGGACCGGGCTGCGGCCTAATCTCGACCGTTGGACGGGATGTAGATCGTGACGCGCGGCTTGTCATCGTCAGGCTCTTCGTCGGCGTCCAGATTGAAGGCTTGGCGTTCGAGCGGGATTAGGTTCTTCAGCGCGGCCGAGAGGTCCTTGGCCACACCGGCATGGGAGGAGAGCGAGACGGCGCGCAGCATCTGGTTCCGGCGCTGGGCGTTGTCATCGTCGCTGGTCTCGGCGTGGATGGCGTCCTCGATCTGGTCCCGGCTAGTCGCGGCCTCCACCAGCTGCCCCATCAGCAGCCGGACCAAGGAGCGGGCTGAGGAGATGTCCTGGCGATGGCTGCGGACCACCTCGACGCCACGGGCGGCGGCCAGTTCAACCGTCTGCCTCACGTTGTCAGCTGAAACCCCGTCTGAAACCAGCCGGGCTGAAACCTCCTGCCGAACCTTCTCGGTCAGGTTCCGTGTCCAGCCCTGAGCCTTGGCCTTCTTGTTGATGGCCGTGTGGCTCACACCCTGCTGGCGCCCGATCTCAGAGACGCTGAGCTGCCCGGCGCGGTACTCGCGCTCAATGGCCTCCCAGTCGATCTGCTTGCGCTCGGCCATTGTCAGGGCGCCGCCTTGTCGGCCTCGATCTTCACCCCGGCGCGCTGGGCAACGGCGCGCACCAGCAGCGCCAGGGCCTGCGGACCGAGCCAGCCCAGGACGGCGGCAACGGCCCACGTCACAGACGGTGCGAGCTCGAGGTAACTGCCGACACCACCGCCCACGATGCCCATGCCGGCGACGGTCGGGACCTCAAGCAGCAGGAAGGGCGACAGGAAGCGCCGCTCCCCTTTCTGGACCAATTGCGAATGGCGCATCAGCACCCCCACGAGGGCGGATAAGGCGGGGCCGATCAGGCCCGACGCGGCAACGGTGAGATCGGGCGAGGGTTCAGCCACGGCTTGGCTCCAGGCATAGAAAAACCCGCCGTGGCGGGTGCCAGGGCGGGCGAATGATGGCGGTGCCTCCACGGCTACCGCAGTCCGATCCCGGACGGCCGGGGGACTATGTGCCGACATCCTATGCCGAGTAATCCTTAATAAATCGCTAAAACGTGGTAGCGATGGCGTGAGATTAAACATGTGCGTGGCAACCCATCAGTCCGCGTCAGTAGGCGCATGCGCGAAGTCGCCGAAATACTCCTCAGCTGCGCGCGCATACGCAGCGGCAGCGTCGTTGACGTCTTCGAAGAGGCCAAGGTGCTTAGTTCGACCATTGACGCAGATATTTGCCAGCCACTTTCCATTTTTCCTGCTCCAAGACACCCCTTTGTGACCGGATGAGTTGTTTGATCTGATTCCTGTATTTCCTTGGTTCTGCGTTCCGGTCGCTTCACGCAAATTTCCCCAACGATTGTTGGATCGGTTTCTATCCTCGTGGTCAATCTCGCCAACCGGGAAGGCGCCAGTCATGTACAGGAAGGCGAGGCGGTGAGCTCTGTGCATTCGGCCGTCAATTTTAATAACCACATAACCCTGGTCATTTATTACTCCGGCAACCTGTCCCACCTTGATTCGCTTGGCGGCAGATATAGCCCAGGTGAAAACCCCGGTCTTCGGATCGTAATCCAAAAGCTCCCGGAGCCGTTCTTGTGTCAGTTCTGGCGTTATTACGGTGTTCCCGGTCATTACGCGGCTCCTATTTAGCTGATTGCCTTGAAACAGAATGGTGCGGCCAGATGCTCATCAAGCGGCCCTCGCCTTCCCAACCGGCTTCAGACCGCTTGTCGGCATCTCGACGGGCGTCACCCGGCCGAAAATCTCGACCATCACCCGGGCGATCTCCCGCCGCTTGTCGGCCCATTCCACCAGCGTCGCGGCGAAGTCCCGGAACGGTCCCTCAATGACCTGGAGAGCGTCACCCGCTTCCCAGTCCACCATCGGGCCGCACGCAGCGCGAGACGGCCGCAGATCGATCATGCCGCCGCCCTCCTCCAGCCTCTTGGCGACCCGACGCAGCGCCATGGCCGGAACCCGCACCGGGATGTGGCCGGAACCGCAGACCACGAACTGCACCCCGATGGTGCTCCAGATCGGCCGGAACGCCTGCTCGGTGTGGATGCCGACGAAGACGTAGCGATCGAACAGCGGGCGCGCGACCGTCTCGATCCGGCCGGGGCCGTTGTTGCGTTCCCGCAGGCACATCGGCAGGAAGGCCCGGTATCCCTGGCGCTCCAGCTGCTCGGCCGCAACGCGCTGCTGCCCGGGCTTGCTGACCACCGAAAACCACTCGCGGTCGCTGAACTGGTCAGCCATGCTGCGCCTCCTCTGCTCGCGCACCCGGCGGATGCGGCTGTATGTCGCCGGACAGGATCAGCTCGGCCCGCACCCGGCGGACGCAGGCCAGGCACATCGGCGGGAAGTCGGTCGGCGGCGTCATGTCCGGCCCATAGGCCCGGCAGGAGGCAGCGCCATCGAACTCCCAGCCAGCACCACGGGGCTGGAGCTTGATGGCCTCAGGCTTGCCGCCGATGGTCAGGCAGGCGGGGAAGGTCATTCGGCGCTCCCGGTGCTGGCGGTGGAGACGATCTGCAGGGTCCGGGCTTGGTTCGGCATCCGGACGAGGGCACCACGAGCGACAAGCCCCTCGACCAGGCGGTGCACGCCGGACTTGCTGGCGAGGCCGAGAGCCCGCGCCATCTCGTCGAAGCTGGGCGACACGCCGCGGCGCTCTCGCTGGTACCGGACGATGAAATCCAGCAGGAGGCGCTGCTTCGGGGTCAGACCGGCGCGGATCGGGCGCTTCGGTTCCTTGGCAGCCAGCTGGGCCTTCAGCCGCTCGACCTCCGCCTCCAGCACGATGTTCCGGGCCTGCAGTTGGCGGATCGTCCGAGCCATGGCGGCGGTGTCTTCCGATGCGGTCATGGTTTCAACGGTCATGGGCATGTCCTCAATCGGCGGCTTCGGGAATGTCGGGCAGGAAGTGCCGGATCATGGCTTTGGGGATTTCGCAGTCCGGGTCGGTTGGTGGCGGCCCCCAGGTCCCTCCGGCGATCCAGAACCTGTTTGCGGCGAAGCCCCGCAGCCGGCGCTCGTACGCCTCCCGGAGTTCACCGTCCTTAATCCCAAAGTCCAAAATCTCTCCGTCCCCCCCGTGGGGGGTTAGGGGGGTATTCTGGATTCTGGCCTCTGGCCTCTGGGTGTTATCCCCACCCTTAACCCGCCCCTTAACGCCCCCCTTATCCGACGGCGGATTTCCCTTTGTTTTGCAAAGGGTTGGGTTGCCCCCGGATTTCCCTGTTTTCCGCGCCGTTTGAGCCTTCTTGTGGTCACGGGTCATGCGCCGCGAGTAGATCACGCCCTTGCCGTTCCGTGAGAAGACGCCAGCCGCTTCCAACTCGGCGAGAAGCTCGGCGAGTTGGTCCGGGGTGGCGCCTGTCAGGGAGGCGAGTTGCGTGTCGGTCACGGGCCGTCCGTTGACGACGAGATGCCCATACGGATCCGCCTCATGCATGATGCACATGCACTCGATCCAGAGGCCGCGAGCGGCCAGGGAGACGACGCGTAGCGACTGGTCGGCGCGCCAGTCGGTCGGGAAGAATTTCAGCCAGGGCTGGTCGGCGCTCACGGTGGCTACTCCGCCGCTTGCGCCGGCGCGGCTGCCGGGCTCGTGAGGGGGTCGGGTTGGGAGGCTCGAGCCTGGGCGCGTTCCGCCATGCGCTCCAGCTTGGTGGCGATGTCGTGCAGGGCGATGGCCGCCGCACTGCCGCCACGCGTGGTGGAGGCGATCAGCTTGGCGCGGGAGCGGGCCACGCGGGCTGCTTCCAGTAGGCCGGGGGCGGTGGTCATGCTGCGGCCTCGAATTTCGTGGTCTCATTGCCCCAGCAGTCCCAACCCGGCCGTTGCGACCGCGCGAACAGCTCGACATAGGGGCCGTCGAACAGCGCCTCGATGTCGGTGTGCATCTGGTCAGGCTTGCGGCTATGCTCGCGGCGAGGGGCGACGATCAGGTTGCGGATGGAGCGGGAGCGTTGGGCCGGCCGGCCGATGGTGCCGAGCAGCCAGAATTCAGCGGCAGAGCGGTAGATGTAGCCGGGACCAAAGCCCCAGCTGGCACCAGTCGGCGACTGCTTTGCCCAAGCGCCGGCGGATTTGAAGGTGAAGCCCCAGGCGGTCATGGTGTCGATCGCCTGCGGCAGCATCGGCGCCGTCGCCCACATGATGCAGGCGCAGTCAGGGGCGGCCAGCTGCGACACCGGCAGTGCCTGGATGTCCGCCAGCGGCATGCAGCGGTATTGAGCCTGCGGGGACTTCGCCTCACCCTTCGGGCTGCGCAGGGCGAACATCCACGCTGGATCGGCCAGGATCACGCCATAGCGCAGCGGGGTCAGGGAGCCGAAGGGCCAAGAGGCGGTGGTCATGCGTACCTCCGCTGCATGTAGCCGCGGGCGGTGACGGCTGCGCGCTCCTGCAGGACACGCTGCACCCAGCTGCGCTTGTAGCCCTTGATCGACGCGACCCGATGCAGGTCCTCCTCCGTCTGGGCCAGCGGCAGGATGTCCTTATATTTCATCGTGGCGATGCGCTCGGCCGACAGGCCGGCGATCCCCGGCATGGTGGCGAGCGCCACCTCCGGCACCGCGGCCACCGGCGGCTTGGGGTAGGCCCGGGCACAGTGCGGGCAGTGGGTCGGGCCCTTGGCGCAGACGAAGTGGCAGTAGCGGCAGCGGCGCGTTGCCGTCACCGCGCGCTCCAACCCCTTCAAGCCACCGCCCAGCGACCACAGGCGCCGCTCGTCCGGCATGCCGTGCTTGGCGACGTTGCCGACCTGGTCGATGATGATGGCCTCGGTCTTGCCTGGATAGGTGCGCAGCACGCGGCCGACCTGCTGCAGGTAGAGCCCGGTTGATTCCGTCGGGCGCAGCAGGATTGCCGCACCGACGATCGGCAGGTCGGTGCCCTCGCTGATGATGTCGCAGCTGGTCAGCACCGACAGCCGGCCGGTGGCGAGCGACCGGATCGCCCGGTCCCGCTCGGCCGTGGTCATCTCGCCGTCGATGGAGGCTGCGGCCCAGCCGCCGGCCTGGAACTGCTGGGCGACGTGGCGGGCATGCTCGACCCCGGCGCAGAACACCACCGCCGGCACGCCGCCGCAGATGCGGGCATAGTGCCGGACCGCCGGCAGAGTCAGCTCATCGGTGTCGACCGCCTTGGCGAGTTCCGCCGCGACATAGTCCCCTCCCCGCTTCTTCACCTTCGACAGATCGAGGTTCGCCGGCGGCGCGAAGATGGCGGGCTTGGCGAGAAAGCCGTCGCGGATCAGCTCGGCGACGCTCGGCCCCTCGATCGCCTGCCGGAAATGCTCTCCCAGCCCCTTGCCGTCATAGCGGAAGGGTGTGGCGGTGACGCCCAGCCGCAGGGCGTTGATCATCGCCTCCAGCACGCGCTGCCACTTCGCCGCAACGACATGATGCGCCTCGTCGATAATGGCCAGCCGCACCTTGGTGAGGCGGTGGCGCAGGCTGTCCAACCGGGCCAGCAGCGTGTCGACGCTGGCGACCTGCACCGGATCGTTGGTCAGCGGTTCGCCGGGCGCGACCAGCCCATGCGAGATGCCCATCGCCAGAAGACGCTCACTCGCCTGGCGCAGCAGCTCCCGGCGGTGGACGATGATCCAGACCTCCCAGCCCTGCCCGACCACCACCTCGGTCACCGCGGTGAAGATCGTCGTCTTGCCGCCGGCCGTCGGCAGGGCGTAGAGCGGGTCGACGCGGCGCTGCAGGCAGGCCAGGATCTCGGTGACGCCCCGCTCCTGATAGGGACGCAGGGTCGGCCGCTTGGGCCCCGCGTCGGTGAATAGGGAATGCTGCCCGGAAACGATGGCGCTCATCGGCCTGCCCTTTCCTTGGCGGCGAGGTGACCGGCGTAATCGAGGAGGGCCAGAGCGTCGGCTTCGTCGTCGGTGGCGAACTTCCACCCGCGCGCCATGCACTCGGCCTGCACTCCGTCCTTGCCGGGGCCACCATGGCCGCAGAATGATTTTTTGACGGTGGAGGGCTGGGCGGTGCGGACCCAGCGGATGCTGAAGCGGTGCGCCAGCATCAGCATGATCGTCGCCAACCCGTTGAGCTTCAGCACCGTGTCGGGGTTGGTATCGGCGGGCAGGATCGGCTTTTCGTAGATCAGGCCCGACGGTTGGTGTTCGGTCAGGAAGGCGCGGCCCCAGGCCTCCGCCGCGTCGGCGAATTCTCCGACCGAGCAGCCGGGATGGCCGAACCGGATCCAGCCGGACAGCGGTTTGGCCGGCTTCTGGATTCGTGCTTCCATCGGGAGAAGCGGCTGCCGTGGCAGCCGCCCCAATGCCCACCCGGTGTGGGTGGCGAGGTCGAGGGCGAGGACGCCGCCGGCCATCCGCCCGACCTCAGTGCACGGCCGCGGCGTTGGCCGCGTCGGTGCCACGGGAACGGCGACGGCTACGCGTCTTCGGCTCCTCCTCAGCCGGCGGATCGTCGCTGACCGCCTCCAGCAGGTCGTCGTCACCGTCGCCATCCTTAGCGCCCTGGATGCGGCCACGCTCCCAGATCGCATGGGAGGGCGAAGTCACCGGATGCGGGTTCATCTCCGCCCCGTGCCCCTGCCGTCCGGCGGTGCGGCCGTTGGCGAAGGTGAAGCCAGCGTTGTCCAGTTCGGGATTGACCTCTTCGGCGCCGTCATCGCCCCAGTCGGCTTCCGGGGCTCCGTTGGCCTCAGCCTGCTGGCCGGGCAGATCGGGCGGCGAGGCGACATCGTAGAGCGGCTTCGGACCGCCCTCTTCGCCGGCATCCTCGACCATCTGGCGGACGACATCGCCCAGGGCCTGCGGCTCGTCGCCGGTGCTGGAGGTGCGCTCGATAGCCTCTTCCAGCGGCGTGGCGTCCTGTTCGAAGATGTCCGGCTGGCCGCCCCAGCGCTCCGCCATCCAGCGACGCATCTGGTCGAAGCTGCGCAGCTCGTCCGCCCGCTTCACCGAGTCCATCTTGTCGAGGCGCGCGATCTGCTTGGCGGCGCGGGGGTGGATGCCCAGCGCGTCGGCCTTCTTCCATGCCGAGGCGTGCT
>JBKHVJ010000147.1:0-15137 GCA_046570145.1 Alphaproteobacteria bacterium | reverse complement strand
ACGGAGACCACGACGATCTCGGTCGCCGTGCCGGCCTCCTTCAGGCGGACGGCCTCCTCGACGGCGATCTCGTCGAAGGGGTTCATCGAGAACTTCACGTTGGAGGTCTCGACGCCGGACTGGTCGGTCTTGACCCGGATCTTGACGTTGTAATCGACGACGCGCTTCACGGCGCAGAGGATCTTCATGGCGCGGGTCCCTTTGAAAATGGGCGGCGTGCGGGCATGGGAGGGCATGGCCCCGCTCTCTCCTCCATAAGGCGGGAGAGAGCGGGCGCTTTGGCCGAAGAGCGGGGAAAGGTTAGGAAGGGGCAAAGCGCCCCGCCCCTTACAGCCCCTCGGTCTGCTTGCGCAGGACGTATTTCTGGATCTTGCCCGTCGAGGTCTTCGGCAGCGGGCCGAACACCACCGTGCGCGGGCACTTGAAGTGGGCCATGTGCGACCGGCAGAAGGCGATGATGTCGGCCTCGGTCGCGGTGGCTCCGTCCTTCAGGGTGACGAAGGCGCAGGGCGTCTCGCCCCACTTCTCGTCATGGCGGGCGACAACGGCGGCCTCCAGCACCTCCGGGTGCTTGTAGAGGACGTCCTCCACCTCGATGGACGAGATGTTCTCGCCGCCGGAGATGATGATGTCCTTCGAACGGTCCTTGATCTCGACATAGCCGTCCTCATGCCAGACGGCGAGGTCGCCGGTGTGGAACCAGCCGCCGGCGAAGGCCTCTTCGGTCGCCTTGGGGTTCTTCAGGTAGCCCTTCATGACGTTGTTGCCGCGCATCATGATCTCGCCCATCGTGCGGCCGTCCTTCGGCACCGGCTCCAGCGTGAAGGCGTCGGCGACGATCACCGCCTCCAGCATCGGGCCGCGCACGCCCTGGCGCGCCTTGATCGCCGCCTTCTCGTCCAGCGACAGGCCGTCCCAGCGCTCATGCCAGACGCAGACCACGGTCGGGCCGTAGCATTCGGTCAGGCCGTAGACATGGGTGACTTCCCAGCCCATGCGCTCCATGCCGGCGATGACGGCGGCGGGCGGGGCAGCGCCGGCGACCATCACCTTCACCTTCTGCCCGATGCCCTGCTTCAGCTCGGCCGGCGCATTGTTCAGCATGTTGAGGACGATGGGCGCGCCGCAGAAGTTGGTCACCCGCTCCTCGCGGATCAGCTTCAGAACGGCGTCGGGGCGGACCTGACGCAGGCAGATCGCGGTGCCGGCGGTGACGGCGATGGTCCAGGGGAAGCACCAGCCGTTGCAGTGGAACATCGGCAGCGTCCACAGATACACGGGCGCATCGCCCATGTTCCAGGACAGCGCGTTCGACACCGCGTTCAAATAGGCGCCACGATGGTGATAGACGACGCCCTTCGGGTTGCCGGTGGTGCCGGAGGTGTAGTTCAGCGCGATGGCCTGCCATTCGTCGGCCGGCAGGGTCCAGGGATGCTCAGCACCGACATCGCTGATGAAGGCTTCATAATCGCGGTCGCCGATCAGTTCGCCGCCGGCGTAGGTCGGATCGTCGATGTCCACCACCGGGATCGGCGCATCCAGCAGGGCCAGCGCCTTCTTCGCGACGCCGGAGAACTCGCGGTCGACGATCAGGATCTTCGCTTCGCCATGCTTCAGGATGAAGGCGATTGCCTCGGCATCCAGGCGGGTGTTGACGGCGTTCAGCACGGCGCCGGACAGCGGCACGCCGAAATGCGCCTCGAACAGCTCCGGCGTGTTGGCGGCCAGCATGGCAACGGTGTCGCCGGTGCCGATGCCGAGATTCGCCAGCGCCGCGGCCAGACGGCGCACGCGGACGAAGGTCTCGGCCCAGGTCCGGCGGACAGGGCCATGGACGACGGCCAACCGGTCTGGCCACACGGAAGCGGCGCGCTCCAGGAACGTCAGCGGCGTCAGCGCGACGAAATTGGCGGCGTTGCGGTCGAGGTCGCGTTCATACGGATTGACGCTGGCATCGATTGCGGCGGCAGGTGCACTCATCGGACCGTTCTCCCCAGGGGTTCTTGTTGCGCGCCGGCATTGGGCGCGGCTGTGTTGGAAACAGCCTGTACCAGATCAGCTTTGCGCAACTTTCTCAGGATTATGACCAATTGTTATTGGAGTTGTTTCGGCGGCGGGCAATCGTGGTGCCCCGTTCACCCTACTCCCCATCACCGCAGCCAGGTCACGTCGCCGGCGAACAGGTATCCGGCGCCATAGACCGTCTTGATCAGCCGTGGCGCGCGGGGATCCTCCTCGATCTTCTTGCGGATGCGCGACACGCGAACGTCGATGCTCCGGTCGTAGGGGAAATCGTCACGGTCCTGGTCGGGCCCCTGCAGATGCTCGCGCGACAGCACGCGCTTGGGCGCCTTCAGCAGGGTCAGCAGCAGCGAGGCTTCCGCCGCGGTCAGGCTTTCCTGGCGGCCGTCATCGGCGGTCAACGTCAGGTTGCCGAGGTCAAAGACCCAGTCGCCGAAGCGCGCCCGCGCGGTCTCCGCAGGTGCCGTGGCGCCGGCCAGCTGTTCGCGGCGACGGATGGCGCTGTTGACGCGGGCAACCAGTTCCCGCGGCTCGAAGGGCTTCACGATGTAATCGTCGGCGCCCAACTCCAGCCCCAGGATCCGGTCGGAGGTGCCGCCGCGCCCGGACAGGATGATCACGCCGAAGCGCACGTCCTCCCACAGTTCGCGAACCAGGGTCAGCCCATCCATGTCCGGCAGGCCGAGATCGACAAGGCACAGGTCGGGGGCCTGGCGCTGGATCGCCGCCCGCGCCTCCCGTCCGCTGGCCCAGCAGGACACCTCGTAGCCGTATCCCTCCAGCACCTCTTTCACCAGCCGGCGGATGTAGGCCTCGTCCTCGATCAGGTAGATGCGCTTCTTCTGTGCCACGCGCGTTTCCCCTTACTCTTCGCCCTGTTTTTTCCCAGGTGCGTTCATTTGGCCCGAGTGTATCAGGCGGGCGCGGGTTGGGCGGCGTGGCCGATGGCCGCCACCAGGTCCCGCTTGTCCCATGGTTTGCTCAGTATGACGGCATCGGCCGGGATGTCGCCATACTCGACCGTGAATCCGCTGACCAGCACCACCCGCATGTCCGGCCGCAGCAGCCGGGCACGCCGCGCCAGCTCCACCCCCGACAGGCCGGGCATGACGATGTCGGAGACCAGCAGCGACAGCCCGTCGATCTGCTCCACCAACTCCGCCGCCTCGTCGCCGCTGCCCGCCTCCACCACCGAGAAGCCGAGATCGACCAGCTGCTGGCGCATCACCTGCCGGACATCGTCATTGTCCTCCGCCACCAGCGCCAACTGGCCGGACCAGCCGCCGCCCAGGGGTTCGGCCGTTGCCGGTTCCGCATCGAGCAGACGGGCCACCGGCTCGGCGCGCGGCAGCAGCAGGGTGACGGCGGTCCCCTCCCCCGGCCGGCTGTCGATGCGCAGATAGCCGCGCGACTGCTTGACGAAGCCGTAGACCATCGACAGCCCCAGCCCCGATCCCAGCGCCTTGGTGGTGAAGAAGGGCTCCACCGCGCGGGCCAGCGCCTCCGGAGTGAAACCGGTGCCGGTGTCGGAGACGCGGATCTCCAGGTAATCGTCGGGGCGGACCGGTTCGTCGAAGGACAGGGTGTCCTCCACCCGGCGGATGCCGACCGCGATGTCGAGCCGGCCGCCGTTCGGCATGGCATCGCGCGCGTTGATGGCGAGGTTGACCAGTGCATTCTCCAGCTGGGTCTGGTCGGCGATGGTCCAGCATTCCCTCCCCTCCTCCGGCACGCCGATGGCGATGGAGCTGGGGAAGGAGCGGCGCAGCAGCACCGCCATGTCGCGCAGCAGCCCGCACAGCTCGATCGGCTCGGGCTTCAGCGGCTGCTGGCGGGAGAAGGCGAGCAGCCGGGCGGTGATGTCGGCGCCGCGGCGGCCGGCACGCTGGGCCGGCTCCAGATAGGCGTCCAGCCCCTCGACCGCGGCGTAGCGGTCGCGCGCGGCCGCAAGATTGCCGATGATGATCGACAGCAGGTTGTTGAAGTCGTGCGCCAGCCCGCCCGACAGCTGGCCGACCGCCTTCAGGCGCTGCGCCTCCACCAGCTGGCGTTCGGTCTGCTTCTCGTCGGTGATGTCGAGGGTCAGGACGAACAGTCCGGTGACGGCGACCTCCTCGCCCGAGCCATGTCCCCGGCCCTCGCCGCGATGGGGAATCAGCGTGGTCTTGGTGACGATGTCGCGGCCGTCGCGCGGAAAGGCGTATTCGAAGGTCACCACCTCCCCCGACAGGCAGCGGTCGAGATGGGGGCGCAGCGCCGCCATGGCCCGCCGACCTACCACGGCGGCAAGCTCACGGCCGATCACGTCGGTCTTGTCGCGGCCGACCAGCTCGGCCCAGCGCAGGTTGGCGAAGGTCAGCCGCCCGTCGCGGTCCAGACCCGCGATGCTGGCGGGGATCGCGTCCAGGATCACGCGCTGGCGCGTTTCCGCCTCCGCCAGCGCCGCGGTGCGGTCGCGCACGCGGCTGTCCAGCGTGGCGACGGTGTCGCGCAGCTGCCGGACCATCCCGTCGAAGGCGGAAGCCAGCAACCCGATCTCGTCGCCGCGGCGGATGCCGCTCTGCGCGCCGAGATCGCCGGCCCGCACCTGCGCCGCGGTATCGGCCAGCCGGCGCAGCGGCCGGACCAGACGGCCGACGGCGACGTAGCCAAGCAGGCTGCCCGCCGCCATCAGCGCCATGCCGATGGCCAGGATGCGGTTGCCAAGCACGACCGACGACCGCCGCAGCTCGTCCACATAGACCGACGAGGCGATGTACCAGTCGAAGCCCTCGAAATGCCGGACCCAACTGATCTTTTCATAGGCGTAGTTGCCGGGGTCGTCGGGCTTGTCCCACAGGTAGGTCAGCGGTTCCCCCCTGGCCGCGGCGGCTTTCAGATCCTCGGCGATCGGGCGGCCGGTGGCGGAATTCAGCCGGTCGCCGAACGCCGTGCCCTCGATGTTCGAATTCGGGTGGATGATCATCCGGTTCGCCGAATCGAAGATGTAGAGATATCCGGTGCGGGCGATGCGCAGTTTGCGCAGGGCCTGGCGCAGATCCTCGATGGCTTCGGCCTTGCGCCGCTCCACCTCGGCGTCGACGTCGGCGAGATAGGCGCCGGTGCCGACGATGATGCCGCGCTTTGGCAGATCCTTGAAGAAGCTGAGCTTCGGCGCCCGTTCGTCGCCGTTCGGCCGCCACCACGGATAGGTCTGGAAGCCCTCCCCCTGCCGTTTGGCGGTGGCGACGATGGTGGGAAGGATGTGGCGGCCGAGATTGTCGCGCAGGTCGTCGGACTTCCGTCCCTGATAGTCCGGCGAGGGATGGGACAGGATCACCGAGTCGTAGCCGATGGCCCAGACATAATCGCCGTTGCCGTAGCGGAAGGCATGCAGCCCCTCCATCGCCTCGCGCCGCGCCTCCTCCGCCGTGATCTCGCCGCGGTCGGCGCGGGCGTGAACATGCTCGATATAGCCGACCGCCAATTCAAGCACGTCGCGCAGGCGGGTCTTGTAGGACTCGACCGTGGTGGTCCGCTGTTCCTCCAGCCCGCCGCGGATGCGGCTGACAAGTTCGAAAACGTTGTCGAGGATGGTGCGGCTGGCGTCGCGCTCGATCTCGTAGGCCTTCTCCTCGATGAATGGAACGGAGAAGACATAGGCCGCCGCCGAGAACAGCCCGAGCGAGATCAGGATCGCCGAGAACAGTCGGAGGAACAGGGGCGAGCGGATCATTTTCCGAACGAAGCGGCGGGATGCGGGGGGCGGTGGAATCCCCGTCATCATTCCAGCTTCGCCGCCACGGCTCAATGCGAATCGGTGGAATTGTTGCCGGAATTGCGCTGAAACAATTCGTCATATTTCCGGGAAATTTGCGAAACAGTGTTTTGTTAGCCGGAAGACCATAAGCCCACGAGAGGGTATCACCCGAGGCATAACAAGGACGTTTAGCGTCTGGAGGAAACATGCACTCCCCCGCGAACACTCCGGTCTACGAGCGGGTCCGCCGGAACCCCAAATTCCAGGAGCTGGTCCGCCAGCGCAGCCGGCTGGCGTTGATCCTGTCGGCCATCGTCCTGGTCGGCTACTACAGCTTCATGATGGTGGTGGCCTTCGCGCCGGACATACTGCACAAGCCGATGTCCGACGAGTCGGTCCTCAGCGTCGGCTTCCCCATCGGGGCGGCGATCATCATCCTGTCCTGGCTGCTGACCGGCGTCTACTCCCACTTCGCCAACGGCCGCTTTCAGGACCTGACCGACGAGATCACGCGGGAGACGCTGCAATGACCGCCCGCCGGATCCTCCTGACGGCGGCTGCCGCCACTCTGTTCGCCCTGCCGGCGCTGGCCGCCGGCGATGTCGGGCAGCTGGAAAAGCAGCCGGTCAACCTGTCGGCCATCGGCATGTTCCTGGCCTTCGTGGTGATGACGCTGGGCATCACCTACTGGGCGGCCAGCCGCACCCGCTCGACCTCCGACTTCTACACCGCCGGCGGCGGCATCACCGGTTTCCAGAACGGCCTGGCCATCGCCGGCGACTATATGTCGGCCGCGACCCTTCTGGGCCTGTCGAGCCTGGTGTTCGCCAAGGGTTATGACGGCTTCGTCTACACCATCAGCTTCTTCGTCGGCTGGCCGATCATCCTGTTCCTGCTGGCGGAGCGGCTGCGCAACCTCGGCCACTTCACCTTCGCGGACATCGCCTCGTACCGGCTGGACCAGGGCAAGATCCGCACCTTCGCCGCCATCGGCTCGCTCACGGTGGTGTGCTTCTACCTAATCGTCCAGATGGTCGGCGCCGGACAGCTGATCAAGCTGCTGTTCGGGCTGGACTACAACGTCGCCGTGATCGTCGTCGGCGTGCTGATGGTGGTCTACGTCACCTTCGGCGGCATGATCGCCACCACCTGGGTGCAGATCATCAAGGCGGTGCTTCTGCTGGGCGCCGGCGTGATCCTCGCCTTCCTCGCCCTGTCGCGCTTCGGCTTCAGCCTGGAGGCCATCGCCAAGAGCGCCATCGCCTCGCACAAGGACGGCGTGAAGATCATGGGGCCGGGCACGCTGCTGGCCGACCCCGTGTCGGCGGTGTCGCTGTCGCTGGGCCTGCTGTTCGGCACCGCCGCGCTGCCGCACATCATGATGCGTTTCTTCACCGTCCCCAACGCGCGCGAGGCCCGCAAGTCGGTCTTCTACGCGTCGGGCTTCATCGGCTTCTTCTTCCTGATCGTCTGCGTGCTGGGCATGGCGGCGATCACCATCGTCGGCACCGACCCGCAGTTCTTCGAAGGCGGCAAGGTCGGCGGCAAGCTGATCGGCGGCGGCAACATGCCGGTGATGCATCTGGCCAAGGCGCTGGGCGGCGACCTGTTCCTCGGCTTCCTGTCGGCGGTCGCCTTCGCCACCATCCTCGCGGTGGTGTCGGGCCTCGCCCTGGCCGGCGCCTCGGCAATCGCGCACGACCTCTACGCCCGCGTCATCCGCAAGGGCGAAGCGACGGAGCGCGAGGAGATGCGCGTGTCCAAGATCGCCTCGCTGGTCCTGGGTGTGCTGGCCGTCGTGCTGGGCATCGCCTTCGAGAAGCAGAACGTCGCCTTCCTGGTCGGCCTGACCTTCGGCGTCGCGGCGTCGGTGAACTTCCCGGTGCTGATCCTGTCGATGTACTGGAAGGGCCTGACCACCCGCGGCGCGCTGGCGGGCGGCATCGCCGGCCTGATCTCCGCGGTGACGCTGGTGATCCTGTCGAACGCCGTGTGGGTCGTGGTTCTGAACAACCCGAAGCCGATCTTCCCGTACGAGCAGCCGGCCCTGTTCTCGATGACGCTGGCCTTCATCGTCACCATCATCGTGTCGAAGCTGGACAGCAGCGCGTCCGCCCGTGCCGAGCGCGACGCCTTCGAGGACCAGTTCGTCCGCTCCCAGACCGGCATCGGCGCCGCGGCTGCGGCGAAGCATTGACGGTCTGATCCTCCAACGGAAAGCGGCCTTCCCCACCCCGGGGAAGGGCCCTGTTATTTTGTCATCCCGCCGACACGCTGTTGTCCTTGCGGCGCGACAGTTGCACCTGACCGTCCAGGCATTTGACGTAGCCGGTCTTGCCCGGCTTCAGCCCATCGAGGATCGTCACCAGCGCCCGCGGGATCGCCGCGAACTCCTTGGAGCCGCGCGATTGGCCGTTGTAGACGGCGATGTGCTTGCGCAGCTCCTCCTTGGACACCGGCTTTCCGTCATTCCCGATCATCCCGTCCGCCTCTCGCTCCGTTCACCGGAGACAGGCTTACCCCTGCATCCCGTCGGCCGCAACCGGCTGGGCGACGCGGTCGGCGGGGAAGCGGATGGTGACGACGGTGCCGCGGCCCGGCTCGCTGTCGATGGATAGGCTGCCGCCATGCAGGACCATCAGGTCGCGGCAGATCGACAGGCCGAGCCCGGTGCCCCCGAAACGGCCGGGAATGCTGCTGTCGGCCTGCTGGAACGGCTCCAGGATGCGGGCCAGCGCGTCGGCGGGGATGCCGATGCCGGTGTCGCGCACCGCAATGGCGAGCCTGCCCTCCGCCTCCAGCCCTGCCGCAACCGTCACCCGGCCGCCGCGCGGCGTGAATTTCACCGCGTTCGACAGCAGATTCAGCAAGACCTGCCGCAGGGCCCGCTCGTCGGCCCGCAGGCCCGGCAAGCCGGGGGCGCAGTCGACTGCCAGCATCACCCCGCCTGCATCGGCCGGGACCGCGGCCAGCGCCCGGCAGGTGTCGATGGCGTCGGCCGGCTCCAGCCAGCTTTCGTCCAGCGTGTAGCGCCCGGCCTCAAGCTTCGACATGTCCAACACGTCGTTGATGAGGTCCAGCAGATGGCGCCCGCTGTTCTGCACATGACGCGCATAGTCTTGATAGCGCGGGCTGCCCAGCGGGCCGAACAGCTCGTGCAGCATGATGTCTGAAAAGCCGATGATCGCGTTCAGCGGGGTGCGCAGTTCGTGGCTCATGGTCGCCAGGAAAGCGCTCTTGGCACGGTTGGCGGACTCCGCCTGGTCGAGCGCGGCGGCGAGCCGCCCGGCCGCCTCCACCCGTTCGGTGATGTCGCGCGCCTCGACCACCAGCACCGTCACGGCGCCCCGGTCGTCGAAGACCGGCTTGATCGTCACATCCATCACCCGGGTGACGCCGTCGGCGATCACGTCGGTCTCATAGCGGACGAGGCGGCCGGACGCCGCCTTTCCGATCGACTCGCGGAAGGCCTCCGCCAACTCGCCCGTCCGCGCCCAGCCGCGGAACTCCCAGGCGCGGCGCCCGATCAGCGCCTCCGCCGGCAATCCGGCCAGGGCACAGGCCGGCCGGTTCAATGCCAGCACACGTCCTTCGGGCGACAGCAGCCCCATGATCTGGAAACTGCTGTCGAACAGGGCCTGCGACCGGCGTTCGCTGGCCCGCAACGCCTGCGTCGTCGTCTCCAGCCGGCCGAGCTGCCTCAAGGCCAGCAAGGCCAGAAGCATGACCACCACCGACACAGCGGTGGTTTCCAGCACACGTTTCCAGCGGTCGGCATACCAGCCGGCCAACACATCGTCGGCGCTGATGCGGACATAGACATAGAACGGCAAGTCCGCCACGCGACGGACCGTGCCGATGCGGTCGCGCCCTTCCGACGGGTCGAAGCCGGTCAGCGTCTTCGCGCTCTCCCCGTCGGGCAGACGCGGCAGGATGGAGGCGAAGACGGCACGGTCGCCGTCCAGAAGTTTGCTCGGCCGCGAATAGGCCAGGACCACCCCGTCCTCGCCATACAGCAGAATGATGCTGCGCGGGCCGATGTCCTGTGTGGCGTAGAGCCGGGCGAAGCGGTCGAGGTCGAGCATCGCCACGACCATGCCGCTGCCATCGGCCATCGGCCGGACCAGGGCGGCGCGCCAGCCTCCGCCGGGCTCCCGGTAAGGGCCGACGAAGGCCGCCGATCCGGCACGCGCCGCCTCGGCCGGCGGGGTTCCGGCAAGGGAGGCTGGAGCGTCCAGCCCGGCAGCCTCCCTGACCCGCCCGTCCGGTTCCACCACCAACAGGCTGCGCAACGCCAATCCCGGACCGGCCTCGACCTCCGACAACCCGACCTTATTCGCCAGCAGATCGGGAGGGATCCGCCCGCCCTCGGCCATCGCGTGGACTGCACGGCCGGCCACGGCCAGGATGCGGCGGGCATCCTCCTCCAGCAAACGCGACAGGTTGGCGGTCTGGCGCAGGCTGTCCTGGAGCGCCCGGTCGCGCGCGCGCTCCAGATCGGCGTAGGCCACCAGCCAGAAGCCGGCGATCACCGCCACGAGCAGGCCGATGCGCATGCCGGCCACCGGCGATAAAGGCGACCCGCCTGATCGCCACTGCCGCCACCATCCGCGCGCGGCGCCGGCCGGTTCGGAGAGATCCGTCAAAGCAAAGAGTCCGCCGCAGCTGAATTCCAAAGAACGTCAAGCCGGTTCGGCCGGACTTGGCAAACTGTAGCACGTCGGCCTTGACGATTTCACGTTCGTGCACCCCTGATGCGGGTGGAAACCCGTAGGACGGCGAACCGTACCGGAATGCCGGTGAGGGAAAAGTTTGGCTCGACAAAGCCGGCGGCCCGCGCTTCTCTGCCCCTCAACCATGGGAAGGAGGGTCCGGGCCGGCATGCTTGAGGATTACGTCAACAGCCCGCTTCTGGGGCTTATGCTGTTCCAGGTCGCCATCGTCTGGCCAATGGCACGCATCCTGCGCCGGGCGGGCTTCTCGCCGTTGTGGGCGTTGTTCGCGCTGCTGCCGCTGGGCCATGTGGTCGCAATCGGCGTGATGGCGCACAGCCGCTGGCCGGTGTTGCCGGTGCGCGAAGCCCGCAAGGTCAAGGCGCGGAGGACGGCATGACGGACACCATCATCCATCTCGGCTTCTGGGAACTGCTGATCGGATCGATCGTCACGACCTATACGCTGATCGCCGGCGGCTGGGTGCTGGCGAAGGCCGGGCGCAGCCCCTTGTGGATCCTGCTGCTGCTGTTCCCGTACCTGAACGTGGTGGCCGTCTGGGTCTTCGCCTATATGCGCTGGCCCTTCGTCGACCGCTCCGCCAGTCCGAGCATGCAGGACGGCGAGCGCTGAGCGCCGGCCGGCGCTGCACGATTGGCAGGATCAGGCCGGCTGGATCAGGCCGTAGCGTCGTCCTCGATCAGGCGGACGATCACGTCGACGCGGGCGACGCGGGTACCGGCCGGGGCGGCGGGCAGGTTCTGCACCATCAGACGATCGGCGGGGATATCCTCGAGACGGCCGGTGGATTCGACGAAGAAATGATGATGGTCGCTGGTGTTGGTGTCGAAATAGGACTTGCCGGCCTCCACCACCACCTCGCGCAGCAGACCGGCTGAGGTGAACTGGTTCAGCGTGTTGTAGACGGTCGCCAGCGACACCGGCAGGTCGGCGGCCAACGCCTCGCCATGCAGCTGTTCCGCGGTGACGTGCCGGTCGCATCCTTCGAACAGCAGCCGGGCAAGTCCGAGGCGCTGGCGGGTCGGGCGCAGCCCGGCGCCGTTCAGCCGGTCGAGGGCTCGCTTGAATGGGCGTTCGGCGGTCATCATGGGCGCGGCACCCGTACGGTCGACACAGGAGCGGACACGAAGGTCCAGGGCAGGACCGCGGCACTAGGCCGCAGACCGTTCAACTGTAAAACCATTCGGAAAGGCGGCGCAAGTTATTGTCGCACCGACGTCAACCGGACAGGATTCAACCGGACAGGTCCAAAGCAAAAGCCGCCGGCAGTCACCCGCCGGCGGCATTGTCGGTCCGGGATCGCAGCCGGTCAGTAACCGGTGGCGATCCGCTCCACGAGCTGCTTCACCGTCGGGATGAAGCCGTCATTGTAGTAGGGATCGCTGGCGAAGCGGTAGGCGTTGTGCCCCGCGAACATCAGCTGGTTCTCGCAGTCGTCGGTGTGGCTGACCGCCTGAAGCGTCTTCTGGATGCAGAAGGAACGCGGATCGGCGCGCTTGCCCGTCGTCCCTTCCTCGTTCTGCGCCCAGTTGGAGAAGCCGCAGGCCGACAGGCAGCCCATGCAGTCGACCTGATCGTGCAGGATCTTTTCCGACTGCTGGGGCGTGACGAAGACCAGCGTGCTGTCCGGCGTCTTCAGCGCGGTGGTGAAGCCCTGGGACAGCCAGCCTTCGGCGCGCTGCTTGTCGCTTTCGGTCACATAGACCGGACGGCCGCGCGGACCGACCGGGAATTCGGCCGAATGCTCGCCCACCGGCTTGGACAGATAGGCGACCTGTCGCTCCGACCGGCCCATCAGATCCAGCAGGAAGGGGTTTTTCACCGCCGACGAATAGAAGCCGGTCGGGGAGAAGCGGTTCAGGAAGACGTCGCCCGGCTGCAGCGCGACGAGCTTGCGCTTCCACGCCATGGAGATCGGGCTCTCCTGGGTCAGCAGCGGACGGGTGCCGAACTGGAAGGCGACCGGCCCCAGGTCGGGGTTGTCGATCCAGTCCTCCCACTCCGACAGCCACCAGACGCCGCCCGCCATCACGATGGGGGTGTCGTTCAGGCCGAAGCTGTTCATCATCTGGCGCAGGGCCAGGACGCGGGGGAACGGATCCTCCGGCTTCTGCGGGTCTTCGGAGTTGGACAGGCCGTTGTGGCCGCCGGCCAACCACGGATCCTCGTAGACCACGCCGCCCAGATGTTCGCGGAACTTGTGGTAGGCGCGCAGCCACAGCGCACGGAAGGCGCGGGCCGAGGACACGATCGGATAGTAATGGACGCCGTAGCGCACCGCGATCTCGGCAACCTTGTAAGGCATGCCGGCACCGCAGGTGACGCCGTGGATCAGGCCCTGGGAGCCTTCCAGCACGCCGTGCAGGATGTGCTCCGCCCCGCCCATTTCCCACAGGACGTTCATGTGGATGCGGCCCTGGCCGTTCGACGTCTCGTGCGCGATGCGCGCCTGGGCGATGCCGCCCTCGATGCCGAAGGCGATCAGCTCGTTGTGGCGCTCGCGCCGGGTCTTGCCCTTGTAGATCTGCGGCAGAAGGTTGCCGTTCTCATCGTAGCTGTCGGCGTTGACACCCGAAAAGGTGCCAATCCCACCGGCTGCCGCCCAGGCACCGGAGCTTTCGCCGTTGGATACGGCAATACCCTTGCCACCCTCGACGAGCGGCAAAACCTCCCGGCCGGACATCTGCAACGGCTTCAACGCCTTCAACGAACCCTCCAAAGACCGTACGTGGCGCCCAGCGGGACACCGGATCAAAAGCGGCGGACAACCAGACGACGAAAAGCTCCGCCGGAATCCACGTGGGTTCCGGCGGGATCGCCAATGCGGTTCTATATATGAGGAATTGGCCCGCCCTACGAGCGGATTCAGCCCCCCGCGCAAAAAACGTTCACGATTTGCCGCAGTCGCGAACGGAAGCGTCAGCCTGCCGGACGCTCCCCCGGCACACCGTCAGACCTGCCCGTCAGGCATCCGGCCCCAACTCCCGCGCCAGCCGGCCCGGTGCGTCGGTGAAGACGGCGGACACGCCCCAGCCGAACAGCGTTCGCGCCCGGCCGGCGTCGTTGACGGTATAGCTCAGCACCGGCCGCCCGGTGGCGCGGTATTCCGCCACAGTCTCCGCGGTCTGACGCTTCTGGTCGACATTCAGGGTCGCCGCCCCGATGCGGTCGGCGATGGCCGCCCAGTCGGACGGCGGATCCCACAGCAGGTAGCCGCGCGGGATCTCCGGCCACAGCCGCTGCGCAACCTCCAGGCAGGGCACCTCGAAGCTGGACAGCAGAAGCGGCAGGCCGGACGGCCAGAGCGGACGCAGGCTGTTCAGCGCCACCTCCGCCGTGATCTCCTCCTGTCCCGGATAGGGCTTGATCTCCAGGTTCAGGCCGAGACCGAGTTCGCGGACCAGCGCCACCGCCTCCTCCAGCGTCGGCACCCGTTCGCCGACGAAGCCGGCATCGAACCAGCGGCCGGCGTCGAGCAGTTGCAACTCGGCCAGATCGAGGAGCGGGACCGGGCCGGTGCCGGTGGTGGTGCGGTCCAGCGTGTCGTCATGGATCAGCACCGGACGCTGGTCGCGGGTCAGCATGACATCGACCTCCACCCAGCGGGCGCCCTGGCGGGCGGCCTCCCGGATCGAGGCGAGCGTGTTTTCCGGCGCATTTTCCTTGGCGCCGCGATGGCCGATCAGGCGGGGAAGAGTCGACAGCATGGGTCTCGCAGGAGTAAGAGCGGTCGCTTTCCTACATGACCCATTCCGTCGAGACGGGAAAGAGCGATGAAGGCCCTGCACAGCGTTTCCGATCTGGTGGCCGCCGGCCTGATGACGCCGGAGGCGGGCGACGCCGTGCGTACGGTGGCCGACCGCTACGCCGTGGCGCTGACCCCGTACCTGCGCGAGACGCTGGCCGGACGTACAGACCAGCGGGACCCGCTCTATGCCCAGTACGTCCCCTCCCCCGCCGAGGCGTACAGCACGCCGGAGGAGATGGAAGACCCCATCGGCGACGTGGCGCGCAGCCCGGTGAAGGGCATCGTCCACCGCTACCCCGACCGGGTGCTGCTGAAGCCGCTGCATGCCTGCGCGGTCTATTGCCGCTTCTGCTTCCGCCGCGAGATGGTCGGTCCGGGCGGGGAGGCGCTGACCGCCGACGAGTTGGAGGCGGCGCTCGCCTATATCCGTGATCATGAGGAGGTATGGGAGGTCGTCGTCACCGGCGGCGACCCCCTGCTGCTGTCGCCCCGCCGGCTGCGCGGGATCGTCCAGGCGCTGTCGGCCATGCCCCATGTCGGCGTCGTCCGCCTGCACAGCCGCATCCCCGCCGCCGATCCCGACCGCGTCACACCGGAGCTGGTGGAGGCGCTGACCGCGCCGGACCTCGCCACCTGGGTCGCCGTCCACATCAACCACGCCGACGAGCTGACCGCGCCGATGCGGACGGCACTCGCCCGGCTGGTGGAGGCCGGGATTCCGCTGGTTGGCCAGACCGTGCTGCTGAAGGGAATCAACGACAGCCATACGGCGCTGGAGGCGCTGTTCCGCGGCATGGTGCGCAACCGGGTGAAGCCCTATTACCTGCACCATCCCGACCTTGCCGCCGGAACCAGCCATTTCCGGCCGACCCTGGCCGAGGGGCAGGCGCTGGTG
>JBKHVJ010000146.1:0-27274 GCA_046570145.1 Alphaproteobacteria bacterium | reverse complement strand
CGGAGGGCATGGCAGAAGACCAGCGGCTACAACCGACGGGCGATGGTCGAGGGGCAGATCGGGCGCTGGAAGCAAGTGCTCGGACCGGCGCTGCGCTTCCATACCGACGACGCACAGGCGACGGAGGTCGCCATCGGTGTCATGGTCCTGAACCGCATGCTTAATCTCGGACGCCCGAACTCCGTCCGCGTTACCTGATCAGCCTCGGGGTTGGGGAGAGCTCTTGCCTTCCTCACCTCGCTGCAACACGCTGGGCGGCGGCATCGTAATCGCTGCGCAGCGGAACCGGAGCGGCCATGGGGAACCTCGTCGCCGTGGTCTCTCCGGTGAATCACGCGGCACCGTCCGCCGGGAAGCCCTGCATGAGTCGTAATCCGCAGGACTTGGTATAAGCGGTTGATCCGGCCAGGGCTCGGGTTCAAGAGCTTCCACACGGCGCGCCGGACCATCGCTGGCTACGAGATCCTGGCGATGGTGCGCAAGGGGCAGGTCGTCGCCATCCCCGCCAACGACATGCCCAACCAAGCGATTATTATTGCTAGCTTGTTCGGCGTTGCCGCCTAGGGTTGTTCGCGCTGGAGCGATCTTCACCCATGCTCAGACTTTGCAACGGAACCTGGAGACCGCCCGGCCTGACGTAGCGCCAAAAGGGCTCGACGGCGTTACGGACGTTGTGCTCGACGGCGGCGTCCAGGTCGTCCGGCGGCAGGCCGGCAACGGCTTGAAGGCGCAACTCGCCGAGGGCCACGGTGAGAAACTGGGTTGCGGCGAGTTCTGGATCCTCGACAGCGATCAGACCACGGTCGCGCCAGTCCCCAAGGATGCGGGCAAGGTGCCCGGTCACCCGGTCGGGCCCCAGCCGGTAGAAGGTCCGCGCGACATTGGGGAAACGAAAGCCCTCCGACAGGATCAGGCGGTAAATGCCAATGGCCTCCGGCGTCAACGACGCCATCAACAGCCGGCGGGCGATTTGAGCCAGCGCGACAGGCACGTCGGCGTCGCTGAAGTCCTGGGCGGAGAGACAGGAAATTATCTGTTCCGTCCGTTCCTCTATAATGGCGGTGAACAATCCTTCCTTGCCGCCAAAGTAACTGTAAATCGTGGCCTTCGATGCGTTCGCGCGGGCAACCACGAGGTCAATGGTCGCGCCGCTATAGCCGTTTTCCAGAAACACCTGGAGTGCGACGTCCAGGATCTCCGAGCGCCTGGACTCGCTGCGCGGTCGGCATCGTTGCTGGTGCGTCGTGGCCATGGTCCCATGTCTTTGATTAAGAACGCTTCTCAAAATCAGTTTTTGTCCGGCTCTTCCATGCACCAAGGCAACCAAAGCGGAGCAGTGGTGGATGCCCAAATGTATGACGCATTACTAGTTGCTGGGGCGCGTCGTGTCAATCATGCGGAAAGAAGGAACTCATGAAATTTTTGTAACCTCGCGGACGGGCTGTTTTATTGATTCGTTGTCTCCGTCGATGACGACAGATCATTTACTCAAAGTATTGAAGTTGCCAAAGGATAGACATCTTGTGTTGCGGCTTGGAGCAATCGGTTGCGTCTGACGGATGGAACAGGTGCAGCGCTTGATTGATCGCGGCGTGGGTGAGCCAGCCAAGTGTACTCGGATTCATCATTGGATGATGCCGTCCCGGTAGAGTTTCAGGAGCAGCAGCGGGGAGGCGAGAATCGGGTGCCGGCGCTGCCAGGGGGAGACCCGCAGCGGCCGGCCGGAGTGCCGCTCTAGCTTCCACAGGATGTAGTCGATGCCGTTTTCAAAGGTGAAGGCAGCCTTCATCAGGCGCAGGAGGTTTAACGGCTTGCCCAGACGCCGCCGCCGCGCCCAGGCCCGCCGCGCCGTAGCACGATCCGGAACCTGCGGGCACAGCCGCCCGTCCGTGTCCGCTGTTGTGGCGATTTCGGCGCGGGCGAGCGCCAACGGCAGCAGGCGGGCGTAGCGGTTCGCGGCCCAATTGTGAATGAGGGCGGGGCGGTTGCCACGCTCGGCGCGCAGTTCGGCGCCGTAGGTGTTACGGAACAGAGTTGTCCAGTACTCCGCTGGTTGCGCTCTCTCCGGTCCCAGCCGTACAGCCCAGCGGGCGGCGGTGGCGACCGCCTGCGCGACCGCGTCGATGGCCGCGGCCCGGTTCTCCGCGTCGCGCGCGTAGAGCAACGCCGCCGGCTGGCAGAAGCGCGCCCAGATGGTGGTGTCAATGCCGGCCCCTCGCATCGCGCGGGCGAAGGCCGCGGTTCCCATCACCGCCACCTTGGCCCGCACCATACCTGCGGGGCCTAGCGCCTCCAAGTAGGACACGGTGGGCGGCAGAGCGGCGTTCAGCAGTGCCGACCAGAACCGCCCATGGTAGGCGCGCAGGTCGTCGGTCAGCACATAGACGTCGAGGATACCGCCGGCATCGCCGGTGCGCAGGCAGGAGCCGTAGAACAGCACGGCCGCCACGCTCGCACCGTGGCGGGCCAGGATCGCGTCGGCGATTGTGCGCGCCTCGGCTATGACGGGCCGGTCCAACTCCTCCGCGATCAGGGCGGTGAGCGACGGGGTCATGGCGCCACGAATCCGACACGCTGGCCGGCGGACAGCAGGATGCCCTGCGGTCCCGGCTCAAACAACTCCCCATCCACCACGAAGGGGTGGGTTATCTCGATGGTCAATTCGTCGGCCCGGCCGCTGGCGTAGCCCGCGTCGATCATCCAGGGGCGCGGCCGGCCGCGCAGGGTCGGCAGCAGCGCCGCCATCAGCCGAGGCGGCATGGCTGGAACATCGAGCCAGCGGATCGGTTTCCCGCCTTCGCCCCAAAAGGGGGTCAGGTCGAGAAGCAGGCGGTTGAGTGTGGTCGCCATCGTCAGGAAATGCCGCCCGCCGCGCCTGGAGGCTCCGTCCACTCCCACGGTCATCTCCTCCCCCTCCAGCAGGGCGCGGCGCCGGCTGCCGAACAGGGTGGAAGCGGCGGTGGCGGCGATGGACAGGGCGACGGCTGTGGCGTTGTGGAATCCGGCCCGGTGAATGTGGCTGTTGGCGATCTGCGTGCCCGCCGCGAAACCGGCGGCGCCGAACAGGAAACCGCGCACCCGCCGTTCCGGCGCATCGCGCCACGCGACGTCCAGCACCGGCCATTCGATCCGCGTCAACGCGCCGCTGTGCGCCGCGTCGAGCAGGCGGCGCAACCCTGCGACGCCCTGGCCGGCCTGGCTGACGACGAGGGCGGCGAGATTCGTCTTGCCCGCGGGCAAGAGGGCAATGTCCGGGGCCTCCTCGCCGTAAGCGGTGGGAAGGGCGGTCAGCACCTCCCGCAGTGTGCCGTCGCCACCACTGACGGCGACCACGCGGACGCCGCGGCGGCGGAAGTCCATCAAGGCCTCCGTCAGTTCCATGGTGGTGCACGGCTCCGCCCGCGGCAGGTCGTCGAATTCCGCCACCCGCCGGCTGAAGTCGCCGCTGCGGTTGTGACGGCTGCGCGGGTTGGTGATCAGACCGACCCGCGTCATCGTGCCAGCCAGGACCGCAGCGGCCCGCTCCGGCGCGCCCCCAGCGCCTGCACGATCTGCACCGTGTGGACGAGCAGCGAGGCCACGGTCCACCAAGCCACGGCCAGCATTCCCACGTCGGGTCGGCCGACCAGTGCGCCAATGGTGAGCAGGATCAGGTTCGGGTTGCGCCGCGCGGTGATCAGCCGGAACCAGCTGTCGAACGGCCGCCAGATGTGGATTTCCAGTTTGAACAGGGCGATGAACAGCCCTTCTTGCAAGCGTTGCAGGATGTAGCCGCCGACCACGACCGACAGGACCAGCCACGCGTCGGTCAGGGGAAGGCCGAGGGCTCCCAGCCCAACGATCCAGGCCCAGTACCAAAAGGGCGGGTGAACCAGATCGATGCCGTGGTCGAACACGTTGCCGAGCTTGGTCGATGTCAGCGTGACGCGGGCGAGCTTGCCGTCCACGGTGTCCAGGAAAGTCATGCCCCAGGCCATCGCCAGCCCGGACAGGAACCAGCCGTGCCAGAAGGCGGCCATGGCGAGAAGCACCAGGGCGAGGCTGAGCCAGGTAATCGCGTTCGGCGTGATGCCCCGTTGCGCGCACCAGCGCGTGACGCGCAGGGCCGGCGCCGGCCAGACATATTTGGTGACGAGGTCGGTGACGCCCTTGTAGGAGCCGGCGAACATGCGCCGTTCCACGGCGGGCAGCGTCTCGGCTGTCAGCGGCAGCAGATAAGGCGCCTCCCGCTTGCGCAGGGCGTTGTTGTAGGCAGAGCTGAGCGCCCCGGGGGCAACGGCGCGCAGCCCTTCGGGAACGGCTCCTCCGTCCGTCAGCAGCGCCGCGGCCTCCTCCGTCTTGTCGGCGTCGACGGCGGCGGCCACCGGCCGCCCGGCCTCGGTGGTCAGCACGAGGTTGCGCGCGCGGGCGAGGTCGGCGATCAGCACCGCGTCGAACACGTGGTCGTCGCGCACCAGAAGGTGCCGGCGGCCCAAATCCACGGCGCCGGTCCAGGGTTGCACCTCGGCCACGCCCGCGCGACGCAGGGATCGGGCCAGCCGCTCCGCGGAGGACATGCCCCACAGTGGCACCGGACACGCGCCGAGGATCCGCGCTGTGGGCGGGCCTGCGGACTCGACAAGATCCCCCTCATCGGTCCATGCATGGTCAACGACGTCGCTCACCGGGTATCTTCCTCATCATGCAGACTGGTTTTCGCTTCGCCCATTTCTCCGACGCGCACCTGCCCTTGCCGCCCGGTCAGTTGGGCGGGTTGTGGGCGCTTGCGGGCAAGCGGTCGCTGGGACTGCTGTCCTGGCGGCGCAAACGGCATGCGATCCACCGGCCGGAGATCCTGGCGGCACTCCTGGCCGATGTGGCCGCTCATGCCCCGGACCACGTCGTGGTCACAGGCGATCTGACGAACATCGCCCTGCCGGACGAGTTCGAGCGCGCGCGGGCTTGGCTGGAGCAGGTGGGCTCGCCGGGCCAAGTGTCCGTTGTGCCGGGCAATCACGACGCGACCGTCCGGGTTCCCTGGGACATCGGGCTCGGCCGGTGGCAGCCGTGGATGACCGGCGACGCACCGGCCGAGGGCTTCCCGTTCGTCCGCGTCCGCGGGCCGGTCGCCTTCGTGGGCGTCTCCACGGCCGTGCCGACGTTGCCGCTGCTCGCCACCGGCACGGTGGGCGCGGCGCAGGCCGCCCGTCTGGAAGCTGTCCTCGCCGATCTCGGCCGGCGAGGCCTGTTCCGCGTCGTGCTGATGCACCATGCGCCGATTCTGGTCGGCCGGTCGCCGCGCAAAGCGCTGACTGACCGCCGCCACGTGCAGGATGTCCTTGCGCGAGGCGGCGCCGAATTGGTGCTGCACGGGCATCACCACTCCAACCAGATCGGCTCTCTGCCGGGGCGGGGTGCCGCGATCCCGGTGATCGGCGTGGCGTCGGCTTCGGCAGCACCCATCGGCCGGGGGCAGGCGGCGCACTGGAACCAGTTCACCGTCGGACAGCGGGATGGCGCGTGGCGGCTGTCCGCTCTGGCGCGCGGCTACACCGCGGATGGTTTTCGCACCGAAATGCGTTATGCGGTGACCTACGAGCGTCATGACGCGGCGACCTGATCCTGAGGCTGAGCCCCGACCCCGCCGCAGCGCCCGGCCAGGATCGCGTCAGCCAACGTGAGATCGTCCGGCCGGTCCACGTCGACCGCCGCGTCGGCGAAGGGCATGTCCACCGCCGCTAGCACCGTGCCGGTGCGCCGGCCGAAGGCGGCCAGCGCCGTGTCGAGGGACAGGCGGCCGAGCGCGTAGGACAGCAGCATGCCGGGGCCGAGCATGCGGATCATGCGCCACGGCTTCTTGCGGTCCTGCTCCACCCGACGCCAGAAGGATACGACGGAGCGCGCGGCCGCCGTGCGCAGGGCGAAGAGGTTGCAGCCGCTGTAGGCGCTCTTGCTGAATCGCAGGTAGGTGCGGCGCGTTTCGGGATAGGCCGCGCGGATGGTCTCCGACCGGGCGAGTCCCACGGCCGCGTCGGCGTCGGACGGCAGATGGGTCCAGAAATGCTCGACCATCGCCGGCGTCAGCAGCGGGTGGTCGGCGGTGGTGACAAGGCAAGGGAAGGGAGACGGCACCGCGTCCAGAGCGGCCAGCACGCTGCGGCTTGGTGAACTCGCCGCCGGAATCACTGTCACGATGCCACGCTCCAGGAAAGGGGCGAAGGCCGGATGCTCCAGCACCAATTCCGGACGTTCAATCGGCACGATGATCCGTTCGATGCGCGGGGCGGCGGTCAGCGTCTCCAGCACGCGCGCCAGCATCGGCACGCCGGCCACCGGGGCCAGCGCCTTGTGCGACACCCGGGCCGCAACGGCAACCGGGTCGGTCGGACCGCGGCTCCCGGCCAGCACGATGGCCGTGACGTTACAGTCTGCGGAAAAGGTCCGGTTCACAACGCTTTCCCATAGATACGGTAGGTCTTGTAGGCCCGCCCGCCGACCGCCTCGGCGATCCGGCGCATGGGCCGGTTGTCCTCCAGCACCCAGGACATCTCGATGCGGTGCAGGCCCAGCGCCGCGGCCTCGCGGCGGATCGCGGCCATGATCAGGAAGGCGAGCAGGCTGCCCATCATGCTGCCGGCGTGCTTGCGCCGAACCCCCATCAGCGGCACGCGCGCGCTGCGCATGCCGGATACCTTCAGGCGCCACAGCAGCTTGGCCCAGCCGACGGGCAGCAGCCGGCCGTTCAGGTCGTGGATCGCCTCGTTCAGGTTGGGCAGGCAGACGGCAAAGGCCGCCGGTTCCCCATCCACCTCGGCGAACCAGACCAGCCGCTCGTCGATCAGCGGCTTCATCTGCCGGGCCATGTGATCGACCTCATCCGGGGTCAGCGGGACGAAGCCCCAGTTGCCGCTCCAGGCATCGTTGAAGATATCGGTCAACGTGCCGACCTCGCTCCGGTAATCGGCCATGCGCAGCCGGCGGACGCGAACGTTGGGCGGCAGCGGCCGGTCGAGGATGGCCTTGATGCCGGCCGGCAGTTCCGGATCTTCGGTGAGGTAGGCCAGCACGTCCTTGGCCTTGGTGTAGCCCGCACGCTCCAGAAGCGGGCCGAGGTGGGGGCGGTCGTGCCCCATCATCAGCATGGGCGGCGTGTCGAATCCATCGACCAGCAACCCGGTCTCCTCGTTGATCGACAGGTTGAAGGGGCCGAGGACCCGCCCGACGCCTCGTGCCCGCAACCACCGTTCTGCCGTTTCCGTCAGGGCCGCAACGACCGCTGCGTCGTCCACCGCGGCGAGCATGCCGAAATGGCCCGTCCCGGCCCCGGCCAACCGGTCGATCTGGGCACTGATCCGGCCGACGTCGCGACCCTGCCGCCGTGCGATCCAGAAGGCCGCGTCGGCGTGGCGGAAAAAGGGATTGCCCTTGGGCGACAGGGCCGCGCGGCGCTCCATCAGCAGCGGCGGCACCCACAGGGGATCGTCGCGGTGCAGATCGAACGGCAGGCGGATGAACCGCTCCATGGCAGCCCGGCCGGTGGCCGACACGATCTCGACGTCGGTCGCCGCAGGCTGTTCCGGAACCGCCGCTGTGAGCGGATGGTCGAGGAAGTTGGTCATGGACGGTCCTCCTTGTCCCACAGACCGTCCCACAGACCGGGCGGGCAGTCGCGGGGCGGGGTGCCGGTCAACTCGGCCACCCAGGGATAGCGCTTCGTCTCCTCCGCATCGTGGCCCAGGTTGAAGACGGCGGGGCTACGCGGCCGACCCCGCGTCTCATCGGACAGGGTACCGGCGAGATGATCGATCAGCGGGGAGGTGATGCCGAAGTTGCTGGTCTCGTCGTGGAAATGATGCGCCATATGGCGCTGCTTGATGCGCCGCAGGAAAGGGCTCTTCGGCTTGACGTTCGGGTGCCGCATGCAGTGGCAGAACTCGTACAGGCACATCAGCGTCGTGGCGCCGGCCAGTGCCGCCGCGGCCCCAGCCAGCCCGTCCACCGCCCAGCCGATGGGAAGGGCGAGGGCCAAGATCAGCGGCAGTGTGTTGGTCAGGGAGCCGAACAGCACCTCCAGCCGGTGCGGATCCTGGTGGTGGTCGAAATGGATGCCCTTCCACAGCGCCGCGGTCAGGTGCGACTTGTAGAGGATGCGGGCGTGCAGCACGTAGCGATGCAGGCCGTATTCCACCAGCGGATAAAGCAGCACCATGCTCAGCGCGGCGAGCGCGGTGCGACCGCCGCGCTCCGTCTGCGCGACGGCCAGCACCGTCGCGACGAGGGCCATGGCGGCGTAGACCTGGATCGCCGGGTAGGTCGCGTAGGACATCAGCAGATCCTGGACGCTCATCCGGCCGAGATCGTAGGTCCGGCCTTTCCAGCCCGGCTTGAGGGTGCGCTGCTTGGAAGCAACCGACATCGCTCACTCCTCCAGCGACAGCAGGACCGTTCCGCCGATGCAGCCGAAGAGCACCAGCGGGGACCAGACGGCGAGAATCGGGGGAAGCGTGCCGGCCTCCGCCAGCGCGGACAGCAGCCCTTGGACCAGCAGGAACACCAGCCCCAGGACCAAGCCGGCGGCGAGGCCGGAACCGAACCGCTGGCTACGGCGGATGCCGTGCAGCGCCGGCTGCGCGAGCAGCAGCATGACGACGGACGAGGCGGGGATGGAGAAGGTCTTCTGCATCTGGGTCTCGTAATAGGCGCGATGCTTCGTGCCGGACCACGCGCCGTCCAGGATGGACCGGATCCGATGGAGCGACAGGAACTGCGTGGGATTGGCGACGAAGGCAACGTTGTCGGGAGAGGGGCCGTCCGGCCAGGGAAGCGCGCTGCGGTGTTCCTCCAGCTGAGCGCTGCTCCGCAGGGTCAGCACCTCGGCGCCGTGGAGCGTCCAGCGCCCGCTGCCCCAGTCGGCGTTCTGCGCCACGATGCGGCCGGTCGCCCGGCCCTGCTCGTCTCGGGACACGATGGTCACGCCGGTCAGCTGACGGCCGTGGTTGTCCACCGTCGCGATGGAGACGATGCTGTTGCCGACGCGCATCCACACCGGCTTGGCGGGGGCTTCCTCGGCTTGCGTCCTGGGGCCCGCGCGCGCCGCCCACCAGTCCTGCAGGGCCTTCTCAGCCCGCGGCACCACCTGATCCAGAAGCAGCAGATGCAACAGGACGATAATGGCCACGATCGGGACCAGCAGCCGAAGGAACAGCCAGGGCGAGGCACCGGCCGAGCGCAGGGCGACCACCTCGTTGTTCCGGGCCAGCGTCATGAAGGCGCTGAGCGCGCCGATCAGCACGGCCAGCGGCACGAGTTGGTTCACGAACATGGGCAGGCGCAGGGCGATGTAGGTCAGCAGGTCGGCCGCGCCCCGCCCGCGCTCAAGCACCGTGCTCGCCTTGTCCAGCAGGTCGAGCAGTTGCAGCAGGGCCGCAAAGGCCAGCAGCACGGCCAGGAACCGCCCGGCGAAGGCCCGCGAGACGTAGCGGATGAGCATCACGTCGGCATCCTCCAGCGCGGGAGGATACGGCGGACGTGCCAGGTGATGCCTTCAACCCGCTCGAACAGCGCGTCAAAGGGGTTGGTGCCGGGGCGCCGTTCGGTGCTTGCGAACAGGGCGATGCAGCCGACCGCAAAGACCGCGAACGGTCCCCACAGGCTGTACAACGGATCAGCGCGTCCCAGGGCCGCCAGGCTCTCGCCCAACTGAACAGCATGATGGTAGAGCAGCAGGATGACGGCGGCCACGGCGATCCCCTGCCAGCGGAAAGTCCGCTTTGCCGCCATTCCCATGGGAACGGCCAGCGTGGGCAGGACGAGCAGGGAGAGCGACCGGACCAGCCGCGAGTGGAACTCCGCCTTCAGCCGGCTGTGCGGAACCTTCGACTCCGGGTTCCGCCACCCGTCGCGCAGTTCCGTCAGCGTCATTTCGCGCTCGCTGTCGCCTCGGCTGCGGAACAAGGGGCTTTTCACGGTGAAGGGACGGCCAAGCAAAAGGTAATCGAACCCCAGTGCGGCATCGCGCTTGCCGGCAACGCTGCGGATCTGTACGGCGTCTTGCAGCAGGATCGACATCTGTTCGCCGTCGTCGCTCAGTTGCAGTTCGCCCCGTCGAGCGGTGGTGGCGATCTCCGTGCCGTCGTCCTGCCGTTCATGGACGAAGACGTTCTCCAGCCATTGGCCGGTGCTGTCCATCCGGTCGGCGTAAAGGGTGTAGCCTCCCCCTGCTTCGATGAAGGTGCCGGCCACCACGGAGGCGTCCCAGGGCGCGTTGGTCACCGCGTAGAGGATCGCGCGGTAAGCGTAACGGGAATAGGGTTGGATGTAGCCATAGAGGGCGAGGCTGAACAGCGTCAACCCGAGCCCGAGCCCGAGCAGGGGCCGGGCGAACCGCCGGATGGACAGGCCGCAGCCGCGCAGCGCGTCGAGTTCGCTGTCCCCGCTGAACCGCGCGGTCACCAGGAAGATGCTGATGAAGAAGGCCGCGGGCAGCGCCAATCCCAGGTAGTGTGGAACCAGGCTCATGGCCATGGTCAGGACCGGCCCGAAGGATTTGCCCTGCTGCGCCACCAGATCGAACAGGCGCAGGATCCGCTCAAGCACCAGCGCCGCCAGCACGACGGACAGCGAGACGCCGAGCGGCGTCGCGGTCTGAAGCAGGATGTACCGGTCGATCAGGCGCATGGGTGGCGTTTCCTGGCGGCGTGCGATCCTGGGCTGTCAGCCGTTCCACCGGTCGCGCAGAGCCTGCACAGTCCGGTCGAACAGCGCGGGCGGCGGCTCGACAAAGCTGCCCAGGGCGGGCGGGCCGGGCCAGCCGACATCGGGGAACTCCACGCCATCGAATTGACGCGTGCCCTGGTAACGCGGGATGACGTGGAAGTGGACGTCCGGGTCCACCATCATCAGCATCAGGTGATTGATTTTCTCATAGGACACGAAACCGGACAGCACCGCCTCCACCCCGGCCACGGTGTCGCGCAGGTCGGCGAAGCCCGCCCCGCTCACTTGGCCGAAGGAGGTCACCGGCTCCCGGCAGGCCAGGACCAGCGAGCCCAGGGTCACCTGCTGCGGGCGGACCATAACCGCCCAATGAGGTGTTTCCACCACCATGGAGTGCGGATAGCCAAACTTCCGCATGGTCGCGTTCGACATAGTCTCGCCTCCAAGTCCATTGCTCTCTGCAAAGGAGCCTCACGCCGACAGGCGCTCGTCCACTGCGGGCAGGGCAAAGCGTCCGGCCGCGACCCACCCCTCGACCAGCCGTCGGGCGTGTTCAACGTCGGCGGGGAAATCGACCTCGCCCCACTGGTGCCCTTCGATGGACAAGACCTCCACGCCGCTGTCATTGCGGGCCAGCCGGTCGATCGCCGACAGGTACCAACGGCGTGGCCCCTCGGCTTCGCGGATCACCGCCTGGATCGAGCCGGCGAAGCGCGCGCCGCCGTCGCCGCGGAACAGCAGCATGCCGATGGATTCGCCGTCAACGCTGTCTGCCGGCAGGGTCTTGCCGATGGCGAGCAGCCGGCTCCCGCCGTCCAGGCAGACCTTCATGTCGTCGGCGTCGTACCGCTCCTTGCGGTCGATGGTGACGGTTACCGGGGCGGTCGCGTTGGCGAGAAGCGTTCCCAGCACGGCCGGCTCGAACAGCGTGTCGCCGTTCAGCAAGAGGAAGTCGCCGGTCATCTCCGGCAGCGCCACATAGCAGCTGCCGATGTTGTCGGCGACGCTATAGAAGGGGTTGAACAGCGTACGGACGCGCAGGCCCGGCGCATCAAGCCGCTCCAGCGCCCTCTCCACGGCCTCCGCCGCGAAGCCGACGACGACGATCGCTTCGGTGACACCCTGCATCGCGAGCGCGCGGAGCTGCCATTCCAGCAACGGCCGGCCGGCGAAGGGCAGTAGGCATTTCGGCCGGGAGTCCGTCAGCGGCAGTAGCCGCTTGCCCTGCCCGGCGCTGAGGACGATCGCCTTCACAGTGGATTCCCTGTAACCGGTGCGTGGTTGTGCCGGTGCCCTTGGCCGGGCTGCCAGAGCACCTCGCCGAGCAGGTCGCCCTGCCGCTCCTTGGTCATGTCCGGCCGACGGGACGGGGGGGCGACGACGCCCAGCTCACTGCCGATGGCGGCGATCGTGGCGATGACGGTTTCGATTTGGGTCCCGCTGTGGGCGGCGCTGACGCTGGAGCGCAGCAGCGGGGCGTTGTCCGGCGTCGCGGGCGGCAGGGCCAGGTTCAGGTAGATGCCGGCGTCCAGAAGGGCGTTCCAGAAGGCGATGGCCACCTCGGTCGACGGCATACGGATCGACACGATGGGGCTGACCTGCGGGCCGAGGATGAAGCCTTCCGCCTCCAGCCCGTGGTAGAGGCGCTGCGCGTTGATGTTCAGCCGGGCGCGCAGCCCCGGATCCTCCTGGACGCGGGCCAGCGCCTGCGTGACCGACGCGATCACCGACGGCGGCAGCGACGCGGTGAACATGTAGGGGCGGCAGGCGATGCGCAGAACGTCGAAGTCCGGCAGGTTCGAGACGCAGAACCCGCCGACCGCGCCGAGGCTCTTGCTGAAGGTGCCGACGATGAGATCGACGTCCTCCTCCACACCCGCCTGCTCGACCAGACCGCGACCGTTGCTGCCCAGCACGCCCAGGGAATGCGCCTCGTCCACCAGCAGGTGGGCGTTCCATTCCCGCTTCACCGCCGCGATCTCCTTCAGCGGCGCGGTGTCGCCGAGCATGCTGTAGATACCTTCCACCACGATCAAGCGGTTGCCCGGCGTGTCCTTCAGCCGGCTCAGGCGGCGCGCGAGGTCGTCGGGGTCGTTGTGGCGGAAGCGGATCACCTCGGCGTGGCCGAGCCGGCACCCGTCGTAGATGCTCGCGTGGCTGTCCGCGTCGATCAGGATGTGATCGCCGCGGCCGGCGATGGTGGACAGGATGCCCAGGTTCGCCTGGTAACCGGTGGAAAACACCATCGCCGCGCGGGCCCCGTAGAAGGCGGCCAGGCGCCTCTCCAGCTCCGCGTGGTTACCGTAGGTGCCGTTCGCGATGCGCGACCCTGTGGTTCCGGTGCCGGCCTGCATCAACGCCTCGACCGCCTTGTCAACGCAGCTGCTGTCAAAGGTCAGGCCGAGATAATTGTTCGTGCCGAGCAGGATGACCCGCTTGCCCTTCAGCACGGCCTCGCTCGGCGATAGCACCTCGTCGAAGCAAACGGCGAAGGGATCGTGACCGGCGGACTGCACGGTGTCGTAAGCCCCCTGAAGGGCCTTGAACTTGTCGAGGATGGTCATTCGGGTGAGCGCCCCTTCAGGTCCGCAACGGCGGCGGCCAGATCGTTGATGGTTTGAATCCCGGCCAGCCGGTCCATGGGGATGGAGACATCGACCCGATCCTCCAGCTGCATGACGAAATTCATGATGGCGAGGGAATCCAATCCAAGATCTCGTGCGATGTTCGTATCAGGCGTCGCCACTTCGGTGACCTGCGGCAAGGTGCCGATCATGCCGATGATGATGTCGACGATGTCGCTGTTTTGAGTCATGGCGCGCGTCTCTTTGGAAATTCATAAAGGCAATTCGCGGGCATCACAGCCACCGGGCATTGCGGTACCAACGAACCGTGTCGGCGAAGCCGTCCGGCAGCGCGATGCGCGGCGCCCAGATCGCCGACGGCGGCTGGCGCTCCGCAGCGGACGACCAGTCCGGGTGCAGCATCTCTCGGACCTTGCCGGGGGTCAGGATCGAGGGCCGGCCGGCGAGACGCCCGGCGAGGCCGGCCACGGCGCCGGCCAGCCGGACCAGCAGCGGGGGGGCAGGCACGATCACCGGCCTGCCGCCGCCGACCGCGCGCACCGCTTCGTCCAGGATGGTGCGCCAGGAATAGCCGTCCCGCTGCCCGTCGCTGAGTTCGAAGACGCAGCCGGTCGGACCGCCGGCGCACAGTGCGGCGATGGCCTCGGCGGCGTCTTCCACATGGATCAGGCAAACGCGGGACTTCGGCCCGTGGAACAGGGGCAGCACAGGGCTGCGGGCCCAGCGGAACACGGCCAGCGTCTCTAGGTCCCGCGGACCGTAGATCGCCGGTGGGCGGACCATCACCCAGGGCGCATCGCCGCGCGCCGCGCGGACGGCGTCCTCGCCGGCGCGTTTGCTGGCGGCGTAGTCGGATAGCTGCGGCTCCCGCGCGGCCAACGAAGACACATGGACCAGTCGCGCGGCGGGGGCCGTCGCCGCCGCGATGGCTGCGAGGAGGGCACTGCCGTCGCGGTTTACCGTCATGGACTCCGCGCGTGAGTGCGCCTTGATCAGGCCGGCCAGATGCACCACGGCGTCCACCCCGCGCACGAGGCGGCGAAGCGCATCGGTGTCCAGTAGATCGCCGAAAACCAGCTCCGGTTCATGGTCCGGGCATGGCCAATGGGCGGCGCTGCGCCGGACGAGCAGGCGGACCTGCCATCCGGTCCGGGCCAGGGCGGCAACGACCGCGTGGCCCAAAAACCCGGTGCTCCCGGTGACCGCCACGATCCGTGTCACAGGCCCTCTCCAAACGTACCGCGCAGGAAGAGCTGGCGCGCCCGGCTGCGGCTGAGCTTGCCGGAGGAGGTCTGCGGCAGGCTGTGGGGCGGAACGAGCACGATCCGCGCCTCCGCTCCATGTTCTGCCCGCAGGGTCCCGGCCACGGCGGCCTTCAGCGCCTCCCGCGCCTCGGGGTCGGGCGTGCGGCAGTGGACGAGCACGACGATCCGTTCCGCCTCGCTCTGGTCGACGGAGAAGGCGGCCACATCGCCGCTGCGCAGGCCGCTGACGCGCTCGGCGCTCCATTCCAGATCCTGCGGCCAAATGTTGCGACCGTTGACGATGATCAGGTCCTTGGCGCGCCCGGTGATGACCAGAGCCTCGCCAACCCGGTAGCCAAGGTCGCCGGTGTCGAGCCAGCCATCCGCCGATAGGGTCTGCGCGGTCTCTTCCGGCTGCTCGAAGTAGCCGCTCATCAGGCTCGGGCCGCGGACGAAAAGATGCCCGAGGCGTCGTTCGGCCAGGATCGCCCCGTCGGGATCGCGGATCTCGACCGCGTGGTCCGGCAGGGGAGGGCCGCACAGGACAAAGTCGCGGGCACGGGCGTCGGCGGCCTGCGGCGCCACCGCGCGCCCATCGTCTTCCAGTACGTCCATGTCCACGCAGTCCACTTCGGCTCCTAGGTCCAGGGGCGCGAAGCTGACGGCCAGGGTGGTTTCGGCCATCCCGTAACTCGGCACGAAGGCCCGCCGGTGGAATCCGCAGGACGCGAAGGTTTCGGCGAAGTTGGCAAGGACATGCGGGCGGATCATGTCGCCACCAATTCCGGCACCGCGCCAGGAGGACAGGTCGATCCCTTCCGGCTTGCTCAATGCCGCGCGTCGGGCGCACAACTCGTACCCGAAGCTCGGGCTGTAGGACAGCGTGCCGCGGTTGCGCGAGATCAACATCAGCCACGTCAACGGCCGGCGGGCGAATTCATGGGTCGGAAGGAAATCGACGGAGACTTGGGCGGTGAGTGGGGCAAGCAGGAAGCCGACCAGCCCCATGTCGTGATAGAACGGCAACCAGGAGACGCCGCGGTCGCCGGTGTCGATCCGCAAACCGTGCTCCACGATCGCGCGGGCGTTCGCCATAAAGGAGCGGTGCGTCACCGTGATGCCCGACGGGAACCGCGTGCTGCCCGAGGAAAATTGCAGGTAGGCGACATCGTCGTCACCGACCACCGGCAGGTCGATCCCTTGTTCCGCAAAGCCGTCCAGAACGCCGAGGTCGCCTACGGCGCGCAGTCCCAATCCTTCCGCGGCTTCCGCCACCCAGCCCACCAAGGAGGCCGGGGCGAACAGGCCAGATGCCCGCGCGGTGCCCAGCATGCCGCGGATGTGGCCGACGTACCCCTCGCGCCCGCCGAAGGCCATGGGCAGGGGCATCGGCACGGGCGCGATGCCGGCGTAGGCGCAGGCGAAGAAGGCCCGCACGAAGTCGCCGCCGGTTTCCGCCATCAGGGCGATCCGTTCGCCGGGTTCGAAACCGGCGGCCAGCAGGCGCCGGGCCAGGGACACGGCCTGAGCGCGCAGATCCCGGTAGGTCAGGGCCTCAAGGAGTTGCCCGTTTCCCGAATGGAAGTTGAGGCCGCGTTCACTGTCGGCCGCATAGTCCAGCGCCTCGGTCAATGTCGCGAAATCGGCCTTGCGCAGCGGCAGGGGACAGGTGGACGGCGTTGGGGACAACATCATGGCGATCCTCAGCCGACCTTCTGGCGAAGGGCTTGGATCAGGCCGTCCACCTTCCCGCCGTTCTGCTGGATCACGGACGCGAACTCCTGGCGCTGGGTGACGCCCATGCTGACGCCTTCAACAACCACGTCGATGATCTTGGAGTGTCCGTCGCGGTGCCGGACGCGCCATTCCAAGGTTATGGGCGGGCCGTTGGGGCGGACGATCTGGGTGGCGACCGTGCTGTCGGTGCCGCTTTCGGCGCGCGCCCCGGTCACTTTGAAGGCTTCGCCCGAATATTCGAGGAAGCGGCCGGCGTAGGTGTTGATGATCAGCTGTTCGAACAGTCGCTGATATTCGGCCTGTTGCTGCTCCGTCGCCTGATTCCAGAAGCGGCCCAGCACCCAGCGCCCGATGTAGGGTACGTCGAAGCCTCTGTGCAGCAGGGCCTGGAAGCGCAGAATCGCCTGTTGCCGCGGCAGCGTCTTGTCGGAGAAGGTGCGGACGGCCTCGTCACCGAGGGTTTGAATGAACGTGCGGGCCTCGGCTTCGCCCGACTGGGCGCCGACCGGAGCAGGGGCCCAAACGGCTGCCCCGAACAAACTGGCGGCTGCAAGGAATTGGCGTCGTATCAACATGCAAACTTATCCCGCTCTTACGGATTCCCAGGGGCGACGGCTGGACATGGGAAGCGGCCGGCGTTTTATGGCTGATGGGTCGGTGTTGGCATCCAACGCCGACTGGCGGCAGAATGCCGCCGGAATATCCATTCAGGTGCTCACGTCTCGTGCCTGCTCGGGGAAAGCCGCCGATGGCGCGAGGAGATCTCAGGTCGCCGTCGCAGCGGCTCACACCCCCGCAGTTGGTCTTCGACCGGTCCAGAGCTCGCGCGCGGCATCTTTGGGCGACCCCTTGTCAGGCACCACGAATCTCCATTGCGTGCTCGGTTCATCCGACTGTATCATTACCGGCACCGTAACGTAACGGACGGTACACCACAAGAGGAGTGATTCAGGCCCGTCGCGGTGGGATGACCTGATCACGAAGCATCCCTAGGGGCCTTGCGTGACAGGAAAGCGCCGTTAACTGTCGGCTGCGCGGGTTCTGAGGCGGCCTGCGGACGCAAGATTTCACCCTTTCCTGAAGCGATCCCGGCATAGGCAGGCCAATGAGTTCCGAGTTTCCGAAGACGTCATTGGCCATGCCGCTGCGCGCCGCGTGGGGCGGCGGCGGTCGGCTGAAGAAGCTGTTCGCCAACGCCGGGATCCTGCTGGGCGGCAAGGGGCTGAATGCCGTGTTCAGCCTCGGCGCCATGGCCATGGCCGCGCGCGGGCTGGGGACCGAGGCGTTCGGCGCGCTGATCCTGATCCACACCTTCACCCAGGCGATGGGGGAAATCGCCAAATTCCAATCCTGGCAGGCGGTGCTGCGCTACGGCACCCCGGCGCTGATGGAGGGGCGTACAGGAGACTTTCAACGTCTTTTGCGCTTCACCGTTGCGTTGGACGGGCTGAGTGCCGTCGTCGGCGTGCTGCTGTCCATGGCGCTGGCCTGGGTGGTCGCGCCGTATCTGGGCTGGCCGGCGGATCTGATGCCAGCGGTCCTGCTGTACGCAACGTCGACGCTGTTCATGGTGACCGCCACGCCCACGGGCGTGCTGCGGCTGGTGGACCGCTTCGATCTGCTCTCCGTGCAGGGCAGCCTTGGCAACGTGGTGCGGTTGCTGGCGGGCGGGTTGGTCTGGCTGGCCGGCGGGGGAATCGCGTGGTTCCTCGCGGCTTGGTACCTGGGCACGGCGGTGGCAGGGCTTTACCTGATTCTCACCTGCCGGCGGGAATTGAAGAATAGTGGTTTGCTGGACGGCTTCCGCTGGCGAGGGGGTGGCTGGACCGTGGGCTTTCCCGGCATTTGGGCCTTCGTCTGGTCCACCAACCTGAACACGACCCTGGAACTGGCTTTCACCCATGTGAGCACGCTGATCGTCGGCTGGCTGTTGGGGCCGGCGGAGGCCGCGCTGTTCCGCGTGGCGCGCCAGATCGGGGAGGCCTTGGCCAAGCCGGCAAAGTTGCTGGTCCCCGCCATCTATCCGGAGTTGGCCAAGCTGTGCGCGGGCGGAGAGCACCACGTTATGCGGACCCTGGTCCAGCGCTCCGCCCTGATGGCGGCGGGCGGGGCGAGTCTGAGCCTCGCTCTGGCCTGGCTGGGTGGCGAATGGCTGCTCGGGCTGGTGCTTGGGCCGGACTTCGTGGCGGCCTATCCGGTCATGCTGTGGCTCGTCGCATCGGCGGTGGTCTCCATCGCCGCCTTTCCGCTGGAGCCCGTGCTGATCAGCGGCGGGGAAGCCGGTGCGGCGCTCCGCGCCCGGCTGTGGAGTTCGGCGTTTTACCTGCCGGTGCTGCTGCTGGCGGTGCAGCAAGACGGTCTGATTGGTGCCGGCTGGGCCCGGCTGTTCGCAACGGTGGTGACCTTCATCGCCTTCCTGGTGCCCGTGGTGCGCTGGTTCCGTGCGCGGACCGCTTGAACGGCAAGGGAAAAGAGACCCGGTTCCATGAGAGTTTGCTTCTTCTACAACGCCCAGCATCATCAGGTCCTGCACAGCCTGCCGATGGCCTTCGAGCTGTCGGCGATGCCGGGATTCGCGGTGGACATCGTCGCCTCGACGCAAGGACACCTTGATCTTGTTTGTGACCTCCAGAGGCTGTACCCGGACGCGCAGGTGACGTACCGACTGCTGGAGCAGCCCTGGCCGCTCCGGCTGTACAGCCGGCTCATCCCGACCGGCCTGCCGCCCAAACTGCTGACCCTGTGGCACAACCGGGCTTTGTTCGATCGCTTCGACGCCATCGTCGTGCCCGAAAGGACCAGCCTGGCCCTGAAGCGGTTTGGCGTCCGCCGGCCCAAGTTTATTCACACGTCCCATGGTGCGGGGGATCGGGCCGCCACGTTGGACCGGCGCATCGCCGAGTTTGACTTTGCCCTTGTGCCAAGTCCGAAGACGGCGCAATGGCTGCTGGAGGGTGGGCTGGTCCGGTCCGGCCACTACGCGGTTGGCGCCTACACCAAGTTCGACATCGTCCGCCGCCTGCGCACGCAGAAGCGGTCCTTGTTCGCCAACGACCGCCCGACGGTCCTGTACAATCCCCATTTCCGGCCGCAACTGTCGTCCTGGCGCGAATTCGGATTGCGCGTGCTTGATCACTTTGCGACCAGCGACCGGTACAACCTCATCTTCGCACCACATGTCCGCCTGTTTTCGCCGCTGACCCAGGAAAAATACGCGGCCTTTGCCAAATACAACGTGCTGCCGAACATGATCATCGATCTCGGAAGTATGCGCAGCATCGATATGACATACACGCTGAGCGCCGACGTCTACATTGGGGACGTATCCAGCCAGGTCTACGAATTCCTGTTGTCGCCGCGCCCGTGCCTTTTTCTGAACGGCCATCGGGCGAACTGGCGTGACAATCCACGCTATCTCTTCTGGACGCTGGGTCCGGTCGTCTCGGACATGGCGGCGTTTCCAACAACCCTGGACCGGTTGCTGGCCGACCCGTCGCCCTGGCGGGAAGCGCAGGACAAGGCCGTCGCGGCGACCTTCGACCTGTCGACCGACACGCCCGGCCACCACAACGCCCAACTGCTGGCCGAATGGCTGTCAGCGAATGTGAAGCATCGGGCAACCAGCTTTGCAAGCACCGCGGAGCGCGTACATTGAAAACAGATGTGATGATGCCGCTGCGTTCCCTGTTCGGTGCGCTGGTGTTGCTCGCCGGCCTTGGGCAGGCCCAGGCCGAAACGGTGTTCACCGGTGAAGGCACGTCCTGCACCAGCGAGGGCAACCCGGTTCGCCTGCATGTGACGGTGTCCAACCTTCGCAGCGCCAGCGGCTTGGTCATCGTCACCGTGTACGGCGACAATCCCGCGGACTTCCTGGCTTCCGGCAAGAAGCTGGCGCGGGTGCGTACACCGCCGCGCGCCGGTGTCACCGAAGTCTGCATCGCGGTGCCGCAGCGCTCCTCCTACGCCGTTGCCCTGTACCACGATGAGAATGGCGACCGGCGTTTCAACCGGAACCTCGTCGGTATGCCCACTGAGGGCTTCGGTATTTCGAACGATGCCGAAACCACGCTGGGTATCCCGAGCTACGAAGCCGCGCGTTTCAACGGGCAGCCCGGAGACAACCGTCTGTCGATCACGGTGCGCTATTGACGTCTGTGAGAAATGGTCCTGCTGCCTGGGGTTGTAGACCAGCAGCATGGCGATGCCGCCGCAGATGATCGGCCGCCCGGTCTCCGGCGTCGGCATGATGGAGAGGACCGAGTTCAGCAGTACGCACAGGATCACGCCCACCTGGGTGCTGAGTTAGCGGCTCCGCCCAGAATGCGGGTGCAGCCGTTCACCTTGGCGCCGATGGTCAGCGGCATATCGACGTCGTTGCAAATCCAATTACGAAGAGATGGGCTCCATGGCCTCGGCCTTCAGGCGGCCTAACGGGAGTCCACGATGCCGCGGACGGTCATGCGGTTTGTGATAGCGCAAGCGAGAGGACAGCGCGATATGTGTTCGCTGAACAACGCCAAGTATGAACTGAACCGGAACGGTGGCTTGCCTCCTGCCTTCCAGTCCAGCCGTCCGCGAAACCGACATTTGGCGGCTGGATCGAAAACTGTTCGAAAATGCCCAATTCCGATCGATTTCCGGACATCTTGAATGCCGGACGGGATAACGGATAGTAGGTTTAGCGCTGGTGTTCTTCGTCTGTTTCACCTTGGCGTTGTTTGGCGAACAACTGTCGCGCTCTCCTCAGGTTTCGTTGTAGTGGTGGGCGAACTCGACCAGAGCGCGGCGCAGCTCCTCGATCGTGTCGTAGGTGTGTACCCACAGTAGGTTCTCTTTCAGCGTCCGAATGAAGCGCTCGGCCACGCCGTTGCCCTCCGGTTCGCGCACGAAGGAGGGCGAGCTGGTGATGCCCAGGCACTTGATCTCGGCCTGGAAGTCGCCGGACATGTAATTGGAGCCATGATCGTGGCGCAGTTTCAGCCCGGCCGCAACGCCTGGGCCGATGGCGCCGAAGTGGCGCAGCACGCCTTGGCGGACTGGTTCCAGGGCTTCGAAGCGGTTGCCGCTCTTGGAGGCGTGAATGCCCACCACCTCGGAGTTGGCGTGATCGACCGCGATGAAGACGCGCGCCACGCCCTCGGCCGCGGTGATCGTCTCGGTCATGTCGGTCCCCCACATCACGTTCACCGTCTCAGTCACGATGGTGCCGTTGTGCGCCCGTGTGCGCGGCCGCCCCACCCGGTGTGGCGCTAGCAGCCCGTGCGCGCCCATCAGTCGCCGCACCCGGCGGGCCGAGGTGCGAATGCCCGCATGGCGTAGGCGCGCCCAGATCTTGCGGTAGCCCTCGCCATGGAAGCGCGAGGCGAGGATCTGCTGGCGGATGTGCTCGACCAACTCGCCATCCGAGCAGGGGCCAAGCGGCCCTGGGCGGCAGGGCATCGGTGGCGGGCCGACCGCCCTGTGGCGATAGACCGTGGCGCGCGACACGTGCCAGGTTCGGGCAACCCGGGCCAGACCGTAGGGGCGACCAGTGGAGGGCGAGATAGTCCGGCTCATCGTCTCGACCTCCGCCGGGCCAAAGGGCGTTTGCCCTCCAGGGCGGCGATCTTCTCCTCCAGCAACTCGTTGGCCATGGTGATCTCGCCCACCTTGGCCTTCAGGCGCGCGATCTCCTCATCGCGCTCGTCGCGCTCGCGTTCCTTCATGGCGGAAGCCGCCGCCGCCAGGGCGCGCTCGCGCCACTCCGATAGGCGCGCCACCGTGACGTTCAGCTCACGGGCGACGACCTCCAGCGGCTCCCCCCGGAGCAGGCGCGTCACCGCCGCCACCTTGCGTGCGGCCGAGAAGCGTTGGGGCGTGCTCGCGTCCGCGCCCGAGGGGGCGCCTGCGCCAGCGTGTTGGGCGCGCTCCGGCGCCCCCTCTGTAAAGGCCGAATGAAGTTTCCCCAGAACGGTCGGTCGAAAAATCCCCAGATGGTTTGAAGGGCTATGGATTGGCTTCGGTGTCGGCGCTCCTTGCTTTTGGTGGCCGTCCTCGGCGCCGTGGCGCCGGTGGCGGAGCGGTGATCGGCCGGCTGCGGTTGTTGTCCGGCATCAGTTCGGCGTGGCGGCGCAGGCGGTAGCTGGCACCTTCGATCTGCACCACCACGGCATGGTGCAGCAGGCGGTCCAGCAGGGCGGAAGCGACGACAGTGCCGCCGAAAACATCGCCCCATTCGGAAAAGCCACGGTTGGAGGTCAGGATCATGGCGCCGCGTTCGTAGCGGGCATTGACCAGCTGGAAGAACAGGTTGCCGCCGCCGGGGATTACCGGCAGGTAACCGATCTCGTCGACGATCAGCAGCTGTGGCCGACACAGGAAGCGTAGGCGTTCCCGCAAGGTCCCTTCACGCTCGGCCTTGGCCAGCGAGCTTACGATGTCGGCCAGGGTGGCGAAGTAGACCGAGCGGCCGGCCTTGACGGCCTCCACCCCCAGAGCGAGCGCCAGGTGCGTCTTGCCGCAGCCGGGCTGGCCGAGGAAATGGACCACCTCGTGCCGGTCGACGAAGTCGAGCTGCGCTAAGGTCATGATCCGATCGCGATCGAGCGAGGGCTGGAAGGAGAAGTCGAAGCCGGTGAGCGTCTTGATGGAGAGAAGCCGGCCCATCTTCAGGGCCGCCTTGATGCGGCGCCCCTCGCGCAGCGTCAGTTCCTCGCCCAGCAGGGCGTCGATGGCCTCCAGGGCGGAGAGTTCGCCGCGTTCCAGCCGGCGCAGGATGTGCTCCAGCGCTTCCAGAGCACGCGGCATCTTCAGCCCAACCAGATATTGGCGAATGCGGTCGAGGGTGGCGGGGCCGGCTTCCAACGGCGTGGTGCTCATCACGGGCTCCCCGGCTGGTTGGCCAAGTGGCGGCCAATGGTGTCGTAGATGGTCAGCGAGCGGGGCGTGACGGTGCCGCCCTGCAGCGGAGGTGCCGGGGGCGTGGCGATCTCCCTGGGCGTCTGGCTGTTGGGCGGTGGAGGCTGGGTCCGATGGCCGGTGGCAATGCGCCGCTGGCCTCGTCCTTCCAGCACCGGGTGGGATGCGACAGGGGTGCCGTCCTCCAGGATGGTGACGGTTCCGGCGGTGACCTGCACCTCCACCGTCCGCCGGCGGGTGCAATCCGGCACGGAGTAGAGGTTGCCGCCGACCGACACCATGCCGTCGCGGGTGACACGGCGCTCCAGGGCCAGCACGCTGTTGAAGGGGCCGGCCGGCAGCGGCTTGAGGTGGGGGCGCTCCTCGGCGAAATGCTCGGCGACGACGCGCTGGGTGGTGGCGTGCCGACGGCGGTTGGCGAGTTGATCCAGCCACTGGGCAAACTGGATGTTCAGGTCCTCGAGATTGCGGAAGCTGCGGGCCAGGAAGAAGTCTTCGCGCACGTAGCGGAAGGGCCGTTCGACTTTGCCCTTGGTCTTGGCGCGGTACGGCTTGCAGGCCTTCGGCAGGAAACCGTAGTGGCTGGCCAGGGAGAGGAGCTTGGGATTGTAGGCGATCCCCTGGGTCGGCTGATCGGGGTCTTCGATCTCGCCCAGCACGGCGGTTTTCATGCGATCGTAGAGGATCTGTTCCGGCACGCCGCCGAAGCTGTCGAAGGCGGCGATGTGGCAGCGGAGCACGGTTTGCAGGTCCTGGCGGGCGACGAAGCGGGCCCACATCATGCGGCTGTGGCCGAGCACCATGGAGAACAGCCAGACGATCCGCTCCACCTCGGGCTCGTCGGTGAAGGTCGTCTTGAAGTAGGCGAAGTCGACCTGGGCCTGCTTGCCGGGCGGCGTCTCGAAGCGACGCTCGAAGGACGGTGACGGGGCGGGACGGATGGCGCGAACCACCGCTTTCAGGATGGTATAGCCGCCGGTGTAACCGCGCTCCTTGAGTTCCCGCAGCAGGCGACGGGCGCTGAGATCGGGAAAGGCCTGCAGGCGCTCACGCAGATAGGGCTCGAAGGGCGTGAGCAGCGTCGGCCGAGCTGGCCGGGGGGTGTAGGCAGGCGCCTCCAATCCGCGGGCGATGTATTTCCGGATGGTCTTGCGATCCAGGCCGGTGCGGCGTGCGATCGCCGACACCGACAGTCCCTCGCGGGCGAGATCGAGAATCATGACGAGTTCCCCAAGTCTGACCACCTGCGCCCTCCCTCCGCCTCGGAGGGTGATCATGGGCGATGAGCGGCCGCAGGGCTCCGGGGCGTACGCCCCGGAGCCCTGCCGTTGCGTTAGCCTGGGGAATTTTCAGCCGCCCTTTCCGGGGAGTATCCAGGCCCATCCGCATTCGCGGTGCAGGGTAGCAGCCTGGGCGTGGGCATTCAGGCGGCCTCAAGCACGCGATGACGCAGCAGATCGAAGCCGCCGCGGCCGTTCATCATGCGCTTGATCGTCTTCAGCCTGCTGATCTGCCCCTCCACCGGCCCGGTGCTCCACGGCAGTGACAGAGCCGCCCGTACCGCGGCGAGATCGCGCTTCAAACCATTGGCAAAGCCCGCCAAGGAGGTGCCGTCCGCCGTCAACAGCCAGTTGTCCAGCTCTCCGGCTCGTTGTCCTCGGACCATCGCTCGAAAGGCACGGGCCACGGTGATGGTTCGTCCCAGTTCCGGCGATCGGGCGATCAGGGCCGAGACGAAGGCTTGTTCGGTCGGGTCGATCTCATGCTCGTCGGCAATCACCAACCATGCCGTCCGTCGGCGCGACGGTGCCGGCCATGATGCCAATGCCATGGATGCTGCACTTCGTACGGCCTGTCGCAGAGGCCGTGCCCAGTCCCGAACCAGTGTCCGCTGACCGATGAAGCCGAGGGACTTGATCTCCCGCCACAGGTGAGCGGCGTTGTGGCAGCCGTCATCCCAGCGCTGCTGCAGGTGATTGAGGAACGGATCAAGCCGGCTCCCCTTGGCCGGCTGACGCCATGCCGGCGGCTGCCCGGACCGCAGCCACACCCGCACCGTCTTGCGATCGAGGTGGAGCGTTTCAGCGATGCGCGTTTCCGACCACCCGCGGGCTTTCAGCCCGACGACCTCGTCATAGCGGGCATGGCGGGCGGCATGAAGGGCAGCGCTCCGCTGCTCTCGCCGGGTTGGTTGTCTGGGATCCTCATCCGACGGCGGCGGGTGCGGGTCCTGCTCGGTTTCTCCCACTGGAGCGACAGCCAGCTTGGCGGCGGCCCGAAGGTCACGGTGATGGCCGGTGAGGACCTCCCGCAAGGCGTCGGTCAGATTGTGGAGGAGGTGCCACCGATCCGCGACCTGGATGGCGGTGGGCGCGCCTTGACGGACGCCATCGGCGTAGGCGCCGGCACGGTCACGGGCGACGATCTCGACGCCAGGATGGGCTTTCAGCCATGCGGCAACGGTGCCGGCCTGACGGTCAGGCAGCAGGTCGATGGGGCGGTTGCGCTCGAGATCGACGACGATGGTGCCGTAGCACTTGCCCCGGCGCCAGGCCCAGTCATCGATCCCGATGACTTGAGGCGTCGGGGCCGGCATCACGGGCACCGCGCGGATCAGGCGCAGCAGCGTGTCGCCACTGACCGGCATGGCGAGCCGGGTGGACAGCCGGGCGCCGGGATTTCCGCCGGCACTCAGTGCGATGGTGCGCTGCGCCTCGGCCAGCCGCCGGGTGCGCCTGGCCCGAGGGGCCGCCACCGTGGGCAGCGGTTCGGCGAAGATGCGGCGGGGACAGTCCGCCGCCGCACACCGGAAGCGGCGAACCTGCAGGTGGAGGTCGCCAACCCGGCCCTGCCATGACAGGTCGCCCAGATGTCGGGAGTATCGACTGTGGACGCGTGCGGAGGGGTGACGGCACTGCGGACAGGCCGCCCTTGTGGCTCGCATGTGGGCCGTGATGGCCACGCGATCAGCGTCGACGGAAACCCGGTCGACGACAAGGCCGGCTGGCAGCAACGAAAACAGTGATTTGGACAAGGAAACCCGTGCTCTGGTGGGAAAAGCGTTCCCTCTATGTGCTCATCCTCGCGTCGATCTGCATCGGGAATGCGGATGGCCCAGTATCCAGCCGGCACTGACACCCCCTCGGGCTTACGCCCCTGTTCTTCATCCATCGTTCAGACCTCCGGTTGCGGTTCAATCTACCGCAGTCGGGTGTCTCACCGCACCGTGCAGCACCCCAACGTCCACGCGCTGGAGAGGTTGCCGGTCGCAGTCCTTGTCCTTGCGTCCTGCAAGTCGATGCCGATGCCATGGTCTGGCTGCGTTCTCCCCATGGCCCCCTCAGGTCGCATTACATCTGCGCCTGAATTCGGACGCCGCCGACTTACGTGTCCGGTGGCGACATCGGCATTCCGCCTGTTAAGCCGTGTAGGCGAAGGCGACATTTCAGCCCTCGGATGCGGTTTAACCGGTTCGTGTTCCTCAACCTTCCAGCACTTCAGCCTCGGGGACCATCTTGGCGTAACGGCTTCGCCTCAACCCCCTTTTCCCGCGGGCTACGTCACCCTGCCAGTTGACGGCAGGTCACCGCCGCTTGGGCTCATGCCCTCTCACAGCAGAGGGCAAGGCGTTCGTTTAGTTCCTCCTTTCTCTTCAGCATTCCAGACACACGCACCCCGGACCATCCGGGTCGAGGCGCACCGTAGGAAATGTCGGTTCCCCATTTTCGGTTCGGCGTCGGAGCGGAGAAGTCCTGATCGAGCAGGTTTGGCGCCACCAAGCCGCCATGCTGGCTGTCAGTGGTTCGCTTGTACCGGCGCCTTTGGAGGGCCTTCAAGTGGTTGTCACGCATCAGGCGGGCGACGCGATGCGACCGACCGTCACGCCGTCCGCCGTCAACTCGGCATGCATCCGTGGGCTGCCATAAGTTTCGCGCGACGCTGTGAACCGGCTGCGGATATGCGCCAACAGCACCAGGTCGGTTCGTTGTCGAACACTGGCCTTGCGCGTCTTCCACGCATAGTAACCGCTGACGCTCACACCCAAGAGCTGGCAAAGCCGGGAGACCGGAGCACCCGCTTTCTCTGCATCGATGAGCTGAAATCTCATCGACTTGT
>JBKHVJ010000145.1:0-44371 GCA_046570145.1 Alphaproteobacteria bacterium | reverse complement strand
CCCTTTGCCCCGCTAAACGCGGCAAAGGCCAGCAAGGCCCCGTCTAGGTTGCTGACCAAGAACCCGATGGCATCAGCGGCGATACGGGCATACGAACCAAGCCGGTTCAAGATCGCGCCGACCTGATCCAGAAACTTCGGGTCTTCAAGCTTCGCCGTCAGGTCATTGACCAGCGCGCCAATCGTGCCGCTGATGCCGGCAGATTTGTCGAGTTGAGACATGGCGACCATGACGGCATTGTTCAGCCGCGTCATCTCCGCCGAAACCGTGGTCGGAAGCGTGGCGAACTCCCGCTCGATCACTTCCCTCTGGCTTCTCATCGCGTTGGCGATGGCCTCGGACGTGATCTTGCCTTCCTCTGCATACTTCTTCAGTTCGCCGCGGGCGATACCCATCCCTTCAGCAATGGCGCGGGCAAGGCGCGGGCTGCCCTCGATGACGGAGTTGAGTTCTTCGCCGCGAAGGGCGCCGGCAGAAAACGCCTGACCCAACTGGACAAGCGCCGCCTGCTGAGCCGCAGCCGCGCCGCCACCAACGCGCATCGCCTTCGAAATCGTCTCGGTCATGCGCAGCGCTTCGCCCTGCGACTTCCCGAGCGGCGTCAATGACTCCTGCACCTTGGCGTACAGGTTGCCCAGGTCTTCAATCGGCTGAGCGGCGTCTTGGGCGATGGTGTAGACCGCCCGCTGCGCAGTCAGGTACTCGTTGGTTGACTTGGTGACGAGTCCGATACGGGCGTTAAGCAGCGCCATGCTGTCAACAAAGTTGATGTACTGCTGGACGCCGACCGCCAAGCCAAGCGCCGTCAGAGCGCGGGTTAGGGCATTGGTGGACGCCGCCGCCGTGCTCTGCTTTTCAGACAGTTCGGCGGCGTTGACCGCCAGTCCGGCATAATCTCGGCGCGCAATCGCAATAGCCGCGGAGATGGCCTCGTGAGACCGAGCGAGCGCCACGCTGGCCGTCGTCTGGATCGCGCTTTGAGCCGCCCGCATGGCCGCCGCCGCCATCTCCGTAGCGCGGGCAGACCTTTCCTGCGACTTGGCTTGTTCTTCGGCCGCCTTCCCGACAGCCGTCGAGACGGAACGGTTCGTGTCGATGATCGTCTTGCCCGCGCGCTCGACTCGACGGGCGCCAGCTTCCGCGGGGCCGGCGTCGAACACGATTTCTGTTACTGCGCGTTCAGCGGCGGCCATGGGCTAACTCCATGAAAAAAGGCGCCTCGGCATAGCCGGGCGCCCCATATGGTTGATTTGTCTGGACTCATAACACGCGCCATAGCTAATCAGCCGGGCAGGCGCTCGACAAAAGGAGACTCACTTGCTAGCGCGATTTTTCAGCATATGCCTTGCGGCATCCGCCGCCACGCTGCCTCACGCAGCGGCGGCTCAAGTAAAGACAGAAACCACAGATGCTTCATTTGAAGTATGCCTTGAGTCGATACGCAGAATTTCAACTCAAATCGGGGTTGCCCCCATCAACATAGTCGAAACTGATATTATGCGGATGGTTAGGTTCCCGACAAGCGATGGCTCAGTACTGGTGACATGCAGCAAGCCAGATAGAAAGATGGTTGTGACGCAAAGCCCTAACAAGTGACGGGCAAGGGCGGCCCTTTCGAGCCGCCCCGCCCTATCAAGCCACCACTGCCGGGGCGATGCTCCGCGCTCCTTCAAGCGCCGTCCGAATGAGTTTGGGGAAGAACCCCTCGTCTTCCTCTGGCGCCTTGTAGCTGTAGACGCTGCCCTGGATTTCGTGGGTGAAGGTCTGGAGCTTCGCCGCGACACCTTCCGCCGTGCGGGCGGGGAGCGCGGCGATTTTCCTGACCATCTCCACGTACCGGCGGCTCACCTCGTCCGGTATGTCCTCATCGCCGAAGGTCGGACCGTCCATCAGGTCGCGCAGTCGGTTCGCCTCGTGAAAGGCGGACAGAAGCTCCGCGTCGGGGTGAGGCTGGCTGAACATCGACCTAAGCGCAGCCCAGCGCTCCGCCTGATCCTCATCCGTCCGGCCGGAAGCCAGAAGGTGTTCGATAGGGGCGACGACCGCGCAAGCCGCCGCCGTTCCACCGAGCATAGCCCGGCGGGAAAGGTTCGTTTGCTGCATGGCGGTTACTCCACAGACGGGGCATGGACAGCCGATCCACCGAGACCATGCGGACGACGGGGCGGAACCGGAGACGGAGCGCCAGAGCCGCCGATGATCTTCGCCAGCCGTGCCAGTCCCTTCGGCGTCACGAACACCTGATAGACCGCCTTGTCGGAGCCGTCCGGCCGCTGAACCGTGTCGGTCTTCATGTCCAGATAGCCGGCGTTGATCTTGTCCTGATAGGCGAGCCGCTGATTGCCGCGCTTGTAGGTCCATCCGTTGGTGTCGCACCACTTCATGAACCAGTGCGGGGAGACCTGAAGGTTCTTCGCCGCCAGCGTGAGGTTCATCTTCCCTTCCGCGTTGGCGATCCGGTCAAATGCCGCGACGGTTTCGGTCGCCGCCTCAGCCACCTTCTCAGCCGCGACGGCCCGACGCTCCGCCTCGATCCGCTTGGATAGATGGTCAGCCAGCAGATGTTGCAGGACCAGAGGGTCAGACAGATCGGGGATGGTAGGCATTTCCTTCGCGCGGCGCTCGCATTCGATGAAGTAGAGCCGCGCCTGCTTTCCCTTCTCGTTCCGCTCCACCATGGCAAGTTCCTTCGCCATGTCGATGGTGCCGTGATATTCGGTCCGCGGCGAGCGATAGGTCCGGCCGTTTTTCACCGTTTCGGTAAACTCCAAAACGGTCACGAAGTCCTGCCCTTCGGCAAATCCGTACTGCCCGATCCGGTCCTTGACCCATGACGAGAACGCGTCGCCGTTCTCCAGGTATGAATGCAGGTCGCGCAGGTTCACCGTGCGCACCGACTGCCCGCCGATGTCGCTGTCACCCATCGGGATCAGGCTGTTGCCATCGCCGCCGTTATGGCTCATATTGGAACCCATCACTTGCTCCTTTTGTGAGTGTCAAGGCCGATATCGGCGCCGCTTCCTACGGCCCGCGCTGGTGTCGGCTTTTTCGTTTCAGGCCGTCGCATGATCGGCCCCGGACTTCATCAGCCGAAGCCCAGCAGCGATCAAACTGCGCAGCGCATCCGCTTCATTCTTGAAGCGATGCGCAAAGCGGTACTCATCAACCTCTCTACACATCCCCTCCGGGAGGGAGACCATCTTGCGCCCATACATGGTGCGCGGCTTTGCCATCTCTCCGCCTCCTACGGTTAAGTGGTACAACGGTTCTAAGGTACGTTACACCTATAGGAGCCGTCAACGCAAAAAGTGGTACACAGGTACGTTACTTTCCGTTAGCTTCCCCGCCCATGAGCAAGCCGCGCACTATGGCCGGAAGGAAGATGGTCTCCCTCCCACCGGAGATGTGGCAGGCCATTGAGGACTTCCGTTTTGAGAACCGCTTCCGGTCTGAAGCGGAGGCCATCCGCGTCATCGTGGAGCGCGGCCTGAAAGGCGACAGCACCATCGACCGCCTCGAAGAAGACATCGCCACCCTTCGCGCCGTTGCCCGCGAATGGGCTGAGAAAGCCGGGGCTGACCAGAAGGTTCTGGACGCCATCGACAGCGACGATCCGGGAGCGGCCTCCTCTAACCCATGGCTTCGGAAGATGGACCTGAAGATGGACGCCCAAGACATGCACGTCCGCAGCGTCGAGAAGCCCCCGCGCCAGAAGTTCCCCAAGCCTCCGAAGAAGGGCTAGGCGCCCCTCTTCCTTCTCTTCCGCGGCGGAATGCCATCGCCCTTGAACGAGGCAAAGGCATTTTTCAGACCGGAAGCGACAGCATCGCGGTCAACCTCACCGTCCTCTGTCATCGGCGCCGCATTGTCTCCGGCTTTGTCCTTGGCGTAGTCGTTCAGATACACGACGTCCAAGGTCCGCAGGCAATCAGCCTCCCATGGCGTCAGACGCACCCGAGCAAGACGGGACCATGCCTCCATTTCCTGGTAGGTGAGGGGCTGCGGCCCCATCTGCCCGCCTTGACGGGCCATCTCCAGGTCACGAAACCAGCGCCACAGATAAGCGGTCTCTGGCGGCGGCGGACAGTAGTCGGGGCAGCCGCGCCGCCCCTGCATCCGACGCCGCCAGAACTCACGCTCCGCGTAGAATATCAATCCATCGCGGAGCGCATCGTAAAAGCCTTCTCATCATTCAGGTATTCGAGCATCTGAGCGCGGACCTTGCCCCAGCGTGGGGACACGCACAGGTCTTCGGCGGCCTGCCGGCTGTAAGGGAAGTCGGCGCCATCGACGCGAACCGGGGTCCAGCCGAGAATGATGCGCGACAGGCGGACGCGAGCCTTGCGCTCCTCCTCCTCAATGTCGGCTTCTTCGGCCTTCCACTTCTTGCCGTTGGCGCGGGCCTGCTCGATGGCGCGGGCCTTGCGAGCTGCTTCACGCTGCCCTTCGGCGGTCCACTCCTCATAGGCGGGATGACCGGGGCCGGCAAGGGTCAGCACCCAGCTCGTCGGCTCTCCGGTCACGGGATGGCGGATCGCCAGCGTGCCAGTGTCGTTCGTGGCGATCTCGGACAGGTCGAAAATGTCGGTCATTCGTCGGGTTCCTTGCTTGTCGGGGTTTGGCTGTTTGTTAGCTGTAGAAGACCGGGTGGTCTGTTTCTTCAATGCGGATGGGGCGCTCAATCCGCTCAGTGCGGACTTCGTTGCCATCAAGGATGATGCCGTTCTCGTCAGAGACGGCCAGGATCAGCCAACCCTCATCAGAGTTGGCCTCAAGGACGTTCTCGTATTCGGCGCCAGTCTCGGCATCGAAAACCAGATAGAAGCGCCCAGGACAGGGGGCTTTAATGTGCATGTCGGGATGCTCCATGAATAGGCTGCCGGGGTATCGGGAATGATGGGCGGGCGCCGCCCCGACAGCAGCGCCCGCCCCGCTCGCGCGAGCGTTGGTTACGCGGGGTCCGTCACATCGGTCAGCTCGATCATGATCTGAGCGCCGATGATGTTGTTCACCGCGTTGATGTTGGTGTTGAACGACATCACCTTGCCGGTGAGGTACTGGATTTCCCCGGTGGGGTACTCTAGCTCGAAGTTGTAGTCGTCATCCGACCGGCTAGCCGTGCGCGCCGCCAACTGGCCGGCGTCGGACAGGTCAAGGCCAAGGTCAATGGTAACGGAGCCTTCGTTGTAGCTGCCCTTGAACTTCTGGTCCTTGCGGGTGTTGATCGGAGTATGCGTGATGAGCTGATAGGTCCGGCCGAAGGTCGGGATCGTCACCACCTCACCGATCAGGGTGTAGGTGTCACCGCTGGGGTTCGCCGCAGTGGTGCCAATGGAAAGCGTGGTTCCGGCTGCCGTTGTGACCGCCATGTTTAAAACTCCTATCCATGATGATGACGGCCGCAAAGGCGCGGCCAATAACGCCGCGCCGGAGTGGCGCGACGGGTTCTTTAGGCTGCGGCTGTCAGCCGTTCAGCCACTTGTCGGTAGGGCTTCCAAGCAGTCGCGCCGTCCAGCCAGACAGTGAGCGGACGCGCCCGCCTAGCTCCGGGACCGCTCGCTCCCAGCCATGCCGGTATTGCGTCAGATAAGGCCGCAGCGGGGTTCCGGCGTCGTAGCAATGCGGTCCGTCATCAAGCGGGCCGCCGGCCACCACCACGCGCTCAGCCCCTTCCGCCAAGGCTATCCGGACTGCATAGAGCACGCTTGAACCGTTCCACATCCTGAGTTTCGGGTGGGTGTGCGACACACCTTCCGCCTCCTCGGGGGCGTAGAGGCGCCAGTTTCCGGCCCGCGCCGCGCGGAACTGCTCAGCCATCTCCGGATGGAGTGTCGCCCCGGCCCAAATCCGGCCCTGGTACCGCTCAATCATTCGGTTGACTACGATGGTGCGTCCCTTGTGCTTCCCCCACCGGGAGAGATCGTCCCAAACGCAAGCGGCAGAGCCGACGATAAGCCACGGCGTCATTTCTGCACCGTCCTGTAGATGTATGACCAAGGGACCGTTACCGTTCTGACGTACCGGTTGCCTTCCTCGTACGAGGCGGCATCGTCATCAACGCGCGGGTCTTCCGTGACTAGCCGCTCGCCGTTCGCTTGGTTGTCGATCAGCGTCACGCGGTCGAAGGCCGCCAGCAAGGCGCCAACCTCCGCATTGATGGCGACCCGTCCGGTGCCCTGCCCCACCGACAGGTAGAAGCGGACAATGCCGGGGAGCATGTGCGTCCGCTTGCCTCCCTCGTTCTTTCCGATGGGCAAGGTCTCGTCCCTGCCTGCAATCAACTCAGCCTCGATTGCCGGGGAAGGCAGCCCGTTTTCGTCTATCGGCATGTTGCCGTCCGACGTGCTGATGCCGTCGGGCCAAGGGTCATTGGGCCACTTGACCGGGAACGTCGCCACGCCTTCCAGCGCCGCGACGAAGGCGTCTTCAACAGTCCCGATCATGGCAGAACCTCAATAAGAATGGACGGCCACCGGGCCACAGATCGGTTGGCGGCCTGGGTTCCGCCGTTCGCAGCAAACCGGCCCTTTTTCCCTCGCACCACTGACTTCGCCGGGCCTGCCGCTGCAACGCTCCCGTCCAGCACAGCCCGATAATCGAAGTCAAGGCGCACCGGGTAGTTCCCGAAGCGAGCGGCCAAAGCTCGGGAGGTAATCTCAAACACGCCATTAGGCGCTTGAGCGGATATGCCGGGCCGGCTCTGGTTTCTCCTGCCTCTCCAGCCTTCAATCTTGCGGGCATATGGGGCGGTGTTGAGGAATACGGCTTCGTCGCCAGACTTCAAATCCACCGAATTCCAATCGGACGGTATCGACACCCGCTTTCCGTTGATGAAAAGCACGATGTGTCGAATGTAGTTGCCTGTTTTGAACGGGGAGCGCTTCACAAGCTCGCTGTAAGTCTCCGCCAGAACTTCCGAGACAATCGACACTCGGTAGCTGATCACGCCGCCCGGCCTGACCTGCGTCTCTTGCGCCCCGCGGCGACCATCAACGACAGTCTCTCGCGGCATCCGCCCTTGCTTTGCCTCTATCGCCGCGATGCCCGCCCGCGCTGCGGCAATGTGCGCCTTCTTGATCTCTTCCGGCCGCACCCTCTGCATAGCCTTGCCAATTGCACGCTCGAATGCGGATGTCATCGGCTACCCCATGAAATCGGCCTCGATCCGCACCACTTGGTCGTTGATGTAGACCGGCCAGACGTAGGTGATCGTCCGCTGCGCGCCGTTGAACAGCACCTTGTCTGTGGCCTTAAGCGGCAGCGTCACTGCGGCGCCGGCCGCGGTGAAGGCCGTTGGCGACAGGATCGCGCGGAACGTGCCCTGCCCGCTCGTGCTGCCAGGGCGTAATTCCTGCGCTGACAGGCCCTTCACCTTGGCGGCACACTCGACGTACGACGCGCCACGGAACACCCTGATAGGCGAGCCAGAGCGCGCCAGCGATGCGTCTAGACGGGCGATGGTCGCAGCGGCGGTCATGCGATCACCATGTTGGTGTATGGCGCCAAGCGGGCAGCGATCTCGGTAGGGATGCCGCCGGTCAGTTCCACCTTGCCGGCATCCAAGAAGGTCACGGCGTCCACGCCGTCCACGTCAATGCTGCGGAGCAGCGGATCGCCGCGGGTGTGGGCGTACCAGCGATACCGGACGGCATCTGTCACGGCGCTGGAGATGGCCGCGGGCATGTCGTTGAGCGCCCACCCGGCGGTGCCGGTGATGACGACGCGGCCCCGCTCCCACCTCATGCGCTCGCCATCGCTGTCCAGGCGGTACAGCAGGCCGGAAAGCGGCTCCACCTCCACGTCATCGGCAACGGTCAGCGACACGCCGTCAACGGTCACGGTGGAGACGGTGAAGGGGATGCGCCACGGCAGGATCAGCGGCGCCGGGTCCAGGCCGCACGGAACTTCCTGCGTCCGATAGGCGATGGTCACGGCCTCCGACAGGAACGTCCGCCGGCCGGCTTGGTCCGTGGCAACGCCGCAGACCTCGCACACGCTGTCGGACAGTTCCTTGATCCAGCGCGTCAGCATGGCGTCCCGGTCAGCGTCAGTCCCGGTGATGCCGAGTTCGGCCTTGACCGTCGCCAAGGTCACCAGCGATCGATCAGCGACGGGCGCGGAGACGGTCAGGGTCGGCATGGCTACTCCTTCGCCAGTTCGGCGGCGGCCATCTCACGGAGCTTCGCTTCGCCCGTCAGGTGATGCGGCTTTGCCCCGCGCGCGGTCAGGAACGCGCGGAGTTCGTCGACGGTCGCCGCGGCGGGGGCGAAGGCGCCTGAGGCGGTTGGCGCGTCCTCTTCCGCCAGAAGGCGCTCCACTACCCCTTCCCGTTCAAGGCGCTCTGCCTTGTCAGCCGGGAAACCCGCCAACTCCCCCGCGGCATACGGGGGAGCGTTCCGGCGGAAGCGGACGGTGACCATTACGGCTTCTTGTAGGCGCCGCCGAAGATGGCGGTGCCGAAGATGCTGGCCGTATCGGTGCCGGTCGCGGACAGGTCGGGGGTGGCGACCACCCGAACGTACTTGCCGCAGTACTCCAGCGAGACGCCGATCTTGCCGACGCCGGTTTCCGTGCCGCCGCCGGTCGCGCCGGTCAGGGTCAGCACAGTGGCGGCGGCCTTGGCGTCGGTCCAGGTGGAGCCGTCGTCGCTCGTCTGGATTTTGGCGGTGACGGTCAGCGTCTTGGTGGCGGCCAGAGTAGCGGTCGCGCCGATCAGGAAGCCGACAGACTCAACGCGGCCGGCAGAGAAGCCGGTAACGTCGATGCTGGCGCCGTTCGCGGCGGTGTTGTCGCCCGATCCGCCAGCGGTGGCGCTGGTCGGGGTCAGGGCAAAGGCAATCGGGGTCGTCTCAGCGACGACGTTTCGCTCCAGAGCGAACATTTTGCTGTCTCCTGTTGGTCAGAGGTGAAGGGGCGCTCAGGCGCCCCAACGAACCTTGTTCAGCATCGTGAACGCCTTGGTGCGCGTGACGCCGAAGTCATGGCCGGCCAGGCCGCGGATCAGCGTCTGGTTCTTGGAATAGGCCGACACCATGTTGCCGCCCTGCTTGTAGGAGGCGGTATCCGAGGCGTCGATGCGGACGGCGTAGCTGTCCGCGACCATGCTGAACGAGAAGTCGCCCAGGTACAGTTCGGTGCAGTCCGAATTGGTGCCGTCGGACAGGTTGGTGGGGATGCGGTTGAAGCGCTCCACCGGATACCCGCGGAAGGTCGGGGTTGCGGCCTCAAGCGACGGATAGACCTTGTTCCCGTTACTGTCCCGCATGTCGGCAAGATACATGAACACCCGGTCATGCATGAGCCAGCGGACGTTGGTCATCGGGATTTCGGCCAGAGACAGCGCAAGGATCATCTTGCGGGTGTCGCTGTCCACCTGCGCGGCGGTCGGGGTCGCGGCGCCGCTGGCGTCGTAAATCTGCGCGGTCGGGATGTAGTAGCGCAGGCCCTTCGGAGAGGCGCCCGTGCCGGTGCCGCGCAGGAAGGCGGTGTCTTCCGCCTGCGCGAAGCCTTCCAGCATCATGTCGCGGACATACTGGTCGATGCCGACGCGCGACAGGCGCAGGAGCTTGTTGCTCAGCGGGACCAGCGAGGCGATCTCGCGCTCCTTGAACGACAGGGCGCCGAACGACGGCTCGTCCGTGGTCAGGTCGTCGCCTTCGCCGATGTAGTAGGCGTTGATGCCCTTCTCGACGGTGGGAACGGTGTCGGTGCCGCCGACGAGCGGGACCACGCGCGAGATGCGGCGGATGACCGTCTTCGGGTACAGCAGGCCGATCAACTCGTTGGACAGGCGCTCCGGCACGAAGATGCCGCCGCCGGCCATGTCGTTGCTCTGCATCGCGGCGTTGATGTCCATCACCACGGGGTGGGACTCACCGAACTGCGACGAAGCCCAAGTGGCGGCGTGATCCAGGTTGCCCTTGGCCGCGACGATGGCGCGGGTGTAGCGGGCCAGATCGATGCCGGGCTCTTCCTTGGCCGCGGGAGCGGCCGGAGCGACGGGAGCGGCGGCCTTGGCGCCGCGGTCGTCGTCGGCGACGGAGGCGCGCGACGGAACGGCGGTGGTGGCGCGAAGGGCCTGCACGCGCTCGGCGTTCTTGATCTTGGCGTCGAAGTCTTTCACCGAGGCTTCGGCGGCGTCAAACTGCGCCTGCTCATCGGCCGTCATGGCGCGGCCATCGGTCGCGGCCAGAATGGCGTTCAGACCCTCATAAGCCTTCGCGCGATCCTGGCGAAGGCCAACGATATCGAGGGGCATTGTATTCTCCTATAAGTTGCCCAACGAAAAAGGCGCCTTGCGGCGCCCACGAACCCCAAGCCTTCGCCGGGGATTACTTGCGCAGCGCGTCAGCGCGCCGCTTGTTCCGAACCATGGCCGCCAGTTCGTTGAAGGCGGCGTCATAGCTCATGATCTTGTCGGCCATGCCGGCGGACACTGCGTCCTGGCCGACCAGTACGCCGCCCTTGCCGAAGTCGCTCTTGACCTTCTCGACCGACACGCCGCGCCCCTTCGCCACATCGGCGATGAACTGCGTCTCGATGGCGTTGAGCGTGGCGCGGATCGTGTCTGCGCCCTCTTCGGTGGTCGGGTCTGGCCGCTTGTTCGGCGCATTGGCGGAGACGATCTCCACGGCCATCACGCCATCGGCCCCAGGCTCAACCTGCTTGGGAATGGCCGCGACGACGCCGATGCTTCCGACGATGCTGGTCCGGTCCATAACGATGTTGCCGGGGCCAACCGCAGAGGCGATCCAGTAGCCGGCAGACGCCGCGGTGCCGGTCACGTACGCCTTAGTGGGCTTCTGCTTCCGGCCGGGAGCGATGGCGTCATGCACCGCGTTGATGCCGGAGACAGCGCCACCCGGCGTGTCCATCAGCAGCATGATTGCGCCGACGTCTGGGTTGGACAGCGCCAGCCTGTAGTCATTCAGCAGCGCGCCGGCCGACGTCGCCCCCGAAACCTCTGTCATCAGGTTGGCGCGGGGGAAAATCGGACCGAACACTGGCAGAATGGCGACGCCATCCTGCGAGACCATGGCATAGCGGGCCCCCTCCAGGCGGCGAGCGGATGGGCCGGCCATAATTGAGAACTCTTCCGCCCGCAGCCGACGCGCTGCCTCCGCTGCGCCAGGATCGAGGTTTGATCGCTGCGCGATGGCCGCCATAGTGGACAGCCAGTGCTCTGGCGACGAAATGGCCCACAACTCGGAGGCAATAGCCGAAACAGCCTGTCCGCCCCTCTCCATGCGCATGGGCTTCTTCTCCTGCTTCGACTTGCTGTCGCGCTCTCCGCTCCCCTCTGGCTCTAGCTCGCTGTCCACGTACCATTTGTGGTCAGCCGACGTCCCATCGAAGCGAATGGCATAAGGGGTTTCATCGGACACCTCTTTGACCACTCCGACCGTGTGGCCTTCCATGTGCGGCGTGCCTTTGACACGCACGCGGTCTCCCTCTTTGAACCGAGGCATGCCGTTCTCCTGTGTCTGGTCAGCGCGCCGGAGCGCTCTTCTGCGGAGGCTCACCGTCCGCGCTGTCCTTGGTCGGGTCTGTCCCGGCCGGGATCATGTTCAGGGGCTTCAGGAACTCCCTGCCCGCCCCGTCCGGTAGCGGGTTTTGCCGCTCCCACTCGCGGATTTCGTCGGCATTCAGCCATCCCCACTGCCGGCCAATGGCATAGGCGCGGTAGCGGTTCAGGATGTCGCCGCGCTTCAGCTCGTCCAAGTCCACTTCGATGAAGTATTCCCCCCGCTCTGCAGCGGAGAGGCACGTCGTTTCGATGGCAGACTCCAGCGCTTCCGCCAGAGCGGACAGTGGGCCGGTGACGTACTCGATGGCCTGATGCTCGATGTTGCTGAACGTCGCGCGGTCCAGAATGCCGATCTTATGCGGCGGCACACCAAATGCCTGCGCGCACTGGACGCCCTGCTCCTTCCTGATCTCGACGAGTTGGCTATCGGCGTTGTTGAAGCTGAATTCCTTCAACTTCATGCCGAGTTCCAGCACCGCGATCTTGAAGGCGTTGTCTACACCGCCATATGTGCGCTCCAAGCTTGCCCGGATGCGCGCCGCAACTTGATCGTTTGGCAGTTTCCCGTCCATTTCGACCACGGCAGACGGCCGGGCGCCGTTCTTGAAGAACTTCGCCGCAAACCGCTCGGTCGCGATGCACAGCGCCAGCATTTCGCGGTGCTGGTGGATCGGGGAGACGCCGAAGACGCCGCCATTCTCCGCCCCGTCGCTGGACGCCCGGTACGGAACGTGGATGATGTCCCGCCACGAAAGCCCGCGCTCGTAGGTCGTGCCGGACAGGTCGTAATAGGGCTCTCCGTCATCTGTCCACCGTGTGGTGATCCTCCCAGGCTGAACGTTGGTGATCCGCTCTACGATGCCTTCGGCCGACCAGCGCGCCCGGCTGAAGCCGTTCCCGCGGGTAAGCGTGTTGTGGATCAGTGTCCGCCGCCAGTTGAAGGTGGACAGCCACGGCGCCGGCCAGCCGGCCAGCAACGGGAAGAGCGGGTGATCCGTCGCCAGTTCGCTGCCGCCGTTCGGCAGCTTGCGATGCAGGTACATCGGCACCTTGGCAAGGTCGTCAGACAGGACTTGGACCGATGCAGCCACGCCCGGAACCGTCAGAGCGTCGGAAATCGACACCCGAATGCCTGTCTCGGTAATCATCCCTCCGAACAGATCGGTCAGCCAACCCGCCGGGTCCGACGTGCCGCTGGTTTGGGTCCCGGCCTCCATGGCGCTCACGCTGCCACCGCCGAGAAAGTCACCTAGCCAGCCCATCAGCGCGCCCTCATCGCCCCGATCACCGCAACCGCGAAGACCAGAGCCCCGGAAGAGACGAACCCGGCCGGCGGATAGTGGAGCCATGCCCCGTATCCGATCAGCCCAGCCCCCACCACGGCCAGCACAAGGCGCGCAGCGTCCATCGCAACGGCGCCCGTTGCGGTCGTGTTTGCTTCAGCCATGCTCTAGCCCCATACAGGTAGGTCGTAGTCGTCAGGAACGGTGTTTTCGTCGTCAGCGCCGGCCGACACCGCCGCCCCAACCGCCATGCAGAGCGCAACGATGCCGTCGATGCGGCCCGTGCTCTTGCGCTTTTCCCATTTCTTGTTGCCAGCCGGGTCAGGCTGCAACACGGCCGATGCACTGTTCCAGTTAAGGACAGGGTTGACAGCAATCCTGATACGGCGATGCAAAACCGCCTTCTCAAGATCATCCACAGAACGCGGCATCCAGAGTATCGAGGAGCTACTTCCTCCGCCAAACCCCTGCCCGTGCCGCATCAGGCACAGTCCAGAGCCGCCTATCTTGCCAGGGCCATCCCACACCCAGCTATCAACGCCAACATCGTCCAGTTCACGCAAAAACTCATCGATGCGCCACTGGTCGTAGGCTAGCGCCTTCACTTCGTGCTGACCGCTCAACTCCGCGACTTTGCGGGCCGCATAGCCGTAGTCAATCGCCCTGCCAGGAACCGCGGTCAGAAAGCCGCGCTCGTCGTTCGCCCAAGCTTGGTACGGAACCTTATCTTGGCGCGCCCGCTCCTCCATGGTATCGAGCGGCGTCCAGTACCACACAGCGGCATCCATAGTGCCGTCATCCGCCTTCCAGACCATCGCCAACGCCGTCAGGTCTCGCTTGGACGAAAGGTCTAGGGCCATGTAAGCGGGCCGGCCTCTCAGGCTATCCAAGCTGATGTCTGCTTGGCACGCTTCCCACAGATCGGAGCCGATCCAATGGTCAGCGGCATCGGTCCACTGGCAGAAGTTCAGCCTCCGAACAATGCCTTCCTTTGCCGGCATCCCACGCGCCTGTGTCACCTGCTCACGCAGATACTTTGGCCCGAACGTGATCCCGTAGCTTGGGTTGGCTTTCGGCCAGCAATCCTCCGATTTGAACGGGTCGTCTTCCTCATCCAGACCAGCAACAAAGCCGAAGAACGCGTCGTCCTCCAACTGCCCTGACGCCACCTTGGCGGCGTAGTCGTGGTAGTCGTAGCAAACCGACGTACGATCAGTTCCGCTGTTCGTGATCATGAAGATCAAAGCTTGCCGGCGGCCCTTAGTGCCGGCGCGCATCATCTCCACAACCTGACCGTTCTTGTGCTCGTGGATTTCATCCAACAGAGCGCAATGCGGTCGCGGCCCAGATTGCCCATCGTCCGAGCTGATCGGACGGAAGAAGCTCCCGTTCTGCAGGTAAGCAAGGTTCCAGACGTTTAGCCCGGTGCCGGACTTTGTGATCCTCTTGCTCAATTCCGGAGACTGGTTGACCATCGCCACCGCATCGCGGAAGAGGATCATTGCCTGATCCTTCTTCGTCGCCGCTGCGTAAACCTCGGCTCGCGGCTCACCATCGGCCAAGAGCATGTAGAGACCAACACCGGCAGCCAATGGAGATTTTCCAGAGCCCTTGCCTGTCTCGACGTAGGCGACGCGGAACCGACGATAGCCGTCCGCGGCTTTCCAGCCAAAAAGCGAGCCCAGGATAAAAGCCTGCCATTCAAGAACTTCGAATGGCTTCCCCTCATGCTCACCGCCGTTAAGGCGGAGAACATCACGGTAAAAGCCAAGCACTCGATTGACGGCGGCCACGTCCCACGTCAGCCCTCGCTTCCCCCCTCCTTCCAAGTCACGCAAGTGCCGAGCACAGGCGTTCCGGATGTTGGGGCCGGCAACAATCTCTCCGGCACTAACAGCCCGCGCATAGGCGGTTGCCCTGTCATCCGAAGTAGCTTTGGAGCGGGTCGGCTTCTTGCTCGCCATCGGCAACCTTCACCTTCGACCGCGCCGCCGGGGTCAGCCCGAATTCGACTAGGTAGCTTTTGAACCGCCGGTCGGCGTCCGCAAGCATCGCCACTTCAGGGCGCGCCCGGTACATGATGCTGCCGGCCTCGTTCCTCGTTTCGTAGGTCCGCCCCTCGTCAGCGATGATCTCCTGGCACTCCAGAATTTCGCCGTAGATCTCGCAAAGGCGCTCAAGCGCATAGGCATCCGCCTCGGTCAGCACTCCCATCCGGTCCAGAAGAACCGTTAAGCGCCCCCAGGTCAGACGCCCAGCGTCGCTAAGATGGTCCGGCGGGCTTGGCAGAGCACGGCGCGGCTGCGGCTCCTGCTTGTTGATGCCCCGCTTTCCGGGGTTGCCCTTGACCAACTTCAGGTGGGTTGGCGTGGGCCTTCTTCCGGCCATGGGTTTTTCCTTCCATTTCGCGGATGCGCACAGAACCGCCCAGACCGGTCCCTAGGCCCATCGCCCCTAGGTCCTGAGGCCCCCCTCCGGGTAGGGGGTCAACCCTTGTTCCACGGATGGTTTGGGTCAAGCGGCCTGCCGCTCGCATCGCACCCTCGCACCACGAACGAGCCGTGCCCTCTCCTGGTCCCGTCCGCCCGCTCCTTCAAGGCGTTGTCGTGCTCTTGGCACAGGACACGAAGGTTCCCCAGCACGTCCTGCGGGGTTGGCCCCTTAGCCTCCCTTGGACGGCCGACTATGTGGTCAACCGTCAGGCGATGCGTGCTTGCGCATCCGGGAACCGAGCAACGGTAGCGGTCCCTCTTAAGCGCTTCCGCTCTTAGGGCCTTCCAGAACGACGTCTTGTAGAACGGGTTGGCCGGCATCTCACACCTACCGGCCAACCCCATGCAATCCGCTAAAGCAGATGCAGGCGCTTGCCGCCCTTCTTGATGTTGTCGGCCTTCCACATTGGCCGGAGGTTGGTCAGTGCCCAGCACACCTTGAAGTCCGGGTCATCCACGCTCGTGATGTTGAACGCTGACACCGGGATGATGTGGTCGATGTGGATTTCGCCGCGGCTGAACGCTTCCCACGACATGCCCTTCGTGAACTGGCGCTCAAGGTGCCGCATCAGTTGGTCTCTGGTGAAGCCCAGCAACTCTTCTGCCTTGCGCCCGCCTTTGTCCTTCAGCATCGCGTTCAAGCGAGCGGACAAGCGGCACTTCATACGGTAGGCCGGGTCAGTCGCGCGCCTCATCCTGTTATAGGCGGCAACCTTCGCCCGAGCATGGTCAAGGTTCTTCGCCCGCCACGCGGCTGTGTACTCCGTGGACTTGTGATCCTTGCGGTACTCAGCGTTGTAGCGCTTCACGTAGTCCTTGTTGGCGTCTCTCCACGCCTTCATCTTGGCTCGGTGCTCGTCAGTCGACCTCATCTGAGCATGCCGCGCCTTCACGCATGGCTTACAAACTGGATCGAGCCCGTACTTCCCGCCCTTATGGCGGTTGAAGTTATCGGGGGTGGCGTCCTTCTCAACGCCGCACTTCGTGCAAACCTTCGTCGCCTGCTGTACCGTGCAGTCAGCCATTACCATGCGCTCCTACGCTGGTTGTGGTTAGGCCCGGTGTGAGCGTTGGCGCGCTCCATCGGGCCGATCCATTCTACCAGAGCGGAGTCCTTGGCTCCATCACCTCACAGCACCCAAGCGACGACACCCACAGCAGCCAGTGCCGTAGCGATGTAGCCGACAGTGCGGTATGCGGCCTGCTGTCCGTGGCTGTAGCCCAAGCGGTAGTCGTTGCGGCTGTCCGCCTGTGTGCGGGGGAGGCTGTCCAGCTTGGCGAGTGTGGGGGCCATGCTGCGGGTCATGGCTTGAGCCTGTGGTCCGTCAACCGGGCGCCGCGGCGCATGCCCCTGTCAAGTCGGGCGCGCTGCTCTTTGATGCGCTGTCTCTGCTCTGCCATCTCGTCACAGGCGGCGTCGAAGAAGGCGGCCTCGGGAGTGCCGGGCTTGGTGATGGCCTGCGCCAGCTTGCGGAATGCGTCGATCATGACATCACCTCGGAGGAAGGCCGTTGAGGAGGTTGGACCGGACGCAGTAGCCGACGCTGCCACCGTCCACCTTGGGGATCGGCTCCACTCGGACGCCGACAGGGTAGCCTTGCCAGTGGTCCTGGATGCGCGCGGCAAGCTCAGTGGCGCCTTCGTAGGACATGGTGTCGCCGATCCGGCCGGAGCGGGTGGACTTGCTGCCCGACGATGAGCGGGGGTAGGGCGTCAGCCTGAGAGCCATGGCGGTCACCACGCGCGCTGACCAGCGAAGAATGCCGGCTGGTTGAAGTGGATCAGCCAGAAAGCGGCCTGAAGCACGGCGGGATGCGTCTTCATCGTCACCACTCCCTGCATCTCTCGTTGAGCGTCTGTGTCAGGCGGTCCAGCCGGTCGTTCAGCGTGGCCGGGCCGCATATCGGCGGGTCCGTGTTGGCCGTGCGGCGCAGCGCGAGTGCGCCTGTGGCGTCGGTCACCAGAGTGTCCGTCACGCTGAGTGGACAGTTGGAGAAGTGTCCGGCGGTCATGCCGCAGGATGTGCAGGCCGTCATGTCACGCCTCCGTCAGTCGTCGTCTCTGGCCGTGCCGTGTAGCGGCCTGCCGTGTAGCTCTGCCCACACAGTGCCGTCCCGGTTGCTGCCCTCGACGTAGCGAGGCACGCGGCCGATGGACACGCGGTCTAGTTCAGCGTCTAGGGCGCAGGGCTCGCAGGTCGGAGCGGCGCGGCAGAACTCTTCGCACGTCGTCATGGACCAACTCCGTACAATTTCGGATACCTGAGACCCGCTCCAAGGCGTACAATATCGGCACTCACTGCACTGGGGATCGCCATGACGCCGAATGATTTGCGCGAGTGGATGGCTGCGATGGGCTTCAAGTCGCAGGCAAAAGCCGCCGAAGCGCTTGGCGTGTCGGCGGAGACGTTCGGAAACTGGCTGGCCGGCAAGCGCCGAGACGGGAAACCAGCTGCAATCGACGAGCGGACCGCCCTTGCCTGCGCCGCCCTGTATCATCGCCTAGAGCCGTGGGGAGCGGCGTCACGCCGCGTCCGATAATCTCGCCCGGTTGTGCTCCAACCACACCTTGGCCTTGGCGTAGATAGGGGATAGCCGCGACCCTTCCGGCAGATCGAGATTGACGATCCACGCCGCAAGGTCAGCGTGAGCGCGCCTCAGGGCGGAATGCTCGGCGATCTCCTGCGTCAGCCGGGTTTCCATCTGGACGTGGTCGCCGCGAATGCGAGAGGCTTCCTCAATCGCCTTCACGCGGTCATCCAGGGCCTCGCCCAGCCGGTCGGTAAGCTCCTCGATCTTGGCGTCCTGCTCGGCTATGCGCTTGTACAGCCGGGCGATCTCGGCGTTGTGCCGTTCCTCTGCCGCCGCCTGAGCTTGCTCCATGCGGGCGATGTGCCCTTCCAGCCGCTTGATCGTGTCGCTCTCTGCCTTGTCGGCCTGCGCTGTGCGCCTGTCGTCGCGGGCAGTGGCTTTGAGGCCGCGCCAGAAGTCCCACGCCATACGGCCCAACAGGGCAAGCGTAGCGCCTCCGCCGGCTGCGGCACCGGCTGCAATCGCTTCTGGTGACACGGCAGGATCGGGCATGGCTTAGTCCTCTGGGCCGGCGCCGCTCATAACGGCCCAGCGTGGTATAATCGCGGCATACAGGGCGACAGCAGCGGCATATTCGGGCTCTGCCTCGTCGGGGGTGGGCACGTCGATGTCGTCAGGTAACGGGCCGTCGCTGTGGTCCGGCATTGCGCACCTCAACCACCTTGGCACCCACCACTGAACAGTAGCTCAGTGCGGCGCCCTGCGTGGCAAAGGACGCCAGAACGCAGCCGTCATCCGGGGCGTTGCGGATTTCCCACGGCACAGTGTCACCGGCCATCCGGACGACCTGGACGGGGCGACCGCGCATGAACGACCGTTCCCCACAAATGCAAAAGCGCCCGAACCTTCCGGCCGGGCGCTAGGCGCAATTCGTCACGCTAAGAAAGACATACGCTCAACTGTCCCAATGGGTCAAGCGAAAATGTGGTGGAGAGGCGCAACCGGGTTAGTCAATGTATCCGGCCTTCTGCGCCAACTCGCGCGCCTCTTCGACCTGATCGGTGATTTCGTCGCTGAGAACTGGCGACCAATGCTCGGCAGCCAATTCGAGAGCTGCAGCAAGCTTTTTGGAGATGGCGGCGGACTGCGGCGCCAGAAGGCCGGCAACCCTAGCCGCTTGCCGGCTGTCCATATCGACATAATCGCGGTAACCGTGCTTGTCCTCAATGACCAGCGTCAGTTTATCCGCCACCTCATCCGTCATCACGGACACCATCCTATCCCCCATCACGGGGATGTTCTGCTCTGGCATCGCTGCCCTCCATGCTGGCCTTGGTGGTACGGGCGGCGCGCTACTGCCGCTATCTCTTCGCGGGGCTGTCTAGCCGGGTTCCCCGCTGTTGGCACCCCTCTACCGGACGGGGCGCGGGTCAAGCTTCCCGCCGCCGCACTACCAAAGCCATCATTCGCCCTTAGCAGGATACATGACGCCGCCCCTAACGACGAACTCTGTCACTTCGCTAACAGGCACCTTCCAGCAGCCTTTGCCGTTGTAGAAAAAGAACTCTCCGTCAGTGTGTCCGCCGCGAAGGACGCCAGCATGACGCCCTTCGGCAGACTGGAGGCCTTTGACAGCCTCCAGATATTCCCTGATACCCATCACGCCTCGCCGTGGATGGTGAAGTACGAGAACACCTCGCCATCATCCTCAACCCGGTCCTGTTCGGTGGCGACGCCAGAACCAAGCACCATCGCCATCGCGGCCTCGACGGCATCAGCCGAACCCCAGAGAGACCACTTGCCGCGCGAGCCGCGCTGCACCTGCACAGAAGCACCGGTCTCCTTCAGGATTTCGCCAGCCAGCCACCCCTCAACCATCTTCAGGGCGGCGGCGCGGTCGGCGTTGGTCAGGTTCTTCATGGTTCGCTCCGTGGCTGGCGTCGTCTTGATGGGCTGAATGTAAGGCACTTGCCTCATGCGGTCAACCCATAAATAAGGCTCTTGCCGCATTTTTCCCGCCGTGCCATTATCCGCCCATGCCGATACGAAACCGCCGCAACTTCGATCCGAAACGAGCCCGCCGCATCCTGCGTGTGCTCGGGATGTCCAATAAGGACTTCATGGAGCGATACAATATGGTCACTGGGTCAAGCGCCCGCGCTCCTGATGTGTCCGCTTGGCTGACAGGGCGCCGCCCCATACCTGACGCCGCTGTTGTGCTTCTCAAAGCGCTCGTCTGGTGCGCCAGATTGAAGCGCTCTAAGCCGCCATCCTCCGGTCCCGCTTGATCCGCCCAAACCGAACGTCATTGAATAAATCCAAAGCATCCCGCAGATACTCGGCCACCGTCTGCGTCTTCATGCCCCGCTGATGGGCGATGTCAGAGCATGTGATCCCGTCGATGATGACGGCCATGGGGAGCCAAGTTTTCCAGCGGTTACCGCCGCGCTTGGCTCTGGCGTTGGCTTTTGCCCGCTCTGCCATGGCGTCGATCCAGTCCAGATAGTGCTCCTGCACCATGACGGCATAGACGCTCTCGTAGTCGTCCTTGCCGGCGCCGAACGTCTCGCCGTACGTCGCGATGCGGGCATCCATGCCCCTGACGATGAAGTAATACGCTGCGCGAATTTCGCATGTGGCGTTGTACATGTCCTGCGTGATCTGGCCCTTTGTCAGCATCAGCAGGCAGTTGTCAGTTTGCAGGCGCTTGCGGGTCGGAGCGGTGCCCTTGTCGGCGGCGGCGCCGGATACCTTCACCCCGGCTTGCTTGTCGAGTTTGATGTCCAAAGCCCGCGCCTCCTCCGCATCGGCCTGGATGATCTTGGAGATGCGGCTCCAGCAACGACGGCGGCTGTCGTTCGCCACCTTCCGGGATGCAGACGCCTTCCTCAACGCCTCCGTGACGGCAGCCGGTCCGTGCTTCTTGGCGACGAACTTGGTCCACTCCGCTTTGGTCTTCATGCGGCGCTTGCGGCGGGGCTTGGTGGCCTCTGCCGCAATGGCCTGTCGGCCTAAGTCGATGTCGTCAGGAACCGAAATACGAATGGCTGGCATTTCGCATCCTTGGCCGGAAAATTCGCGTTGGCGGATTATACCATGAAAGGCGACGCCCCGCAGTGGTTTCATTGTGCGGGTCGTGGTAAAATCAGGGCTGGCTGGAAGTGGCGGCAAGCTCTCCAGCAAGAGCCAAGTACGCCGCTCCATCAACGGCACCGTCACGCGCAGTGGCGTCTTGCGTGAGCCTTGCGATCTTCAGCCATGCCATCGCTAGGCACACTTGATGCGGCTCTATGCGCTGACCGAATATTACCGACCATCCATCGGCGATGCGTGCGAAGTTTGTAGCAGGATCGCCGTATGTCTTCAGCCGCTCGCCGTGGATCAGGGCGCTCGCCTCTTGGAGGATGTCGGCGCGGATGGTCACTGTTGCGCCCCCATCTTCATCGCCGCCAGATACAGCACGCCGAGCCAGCCGGCATTTGTCAGCACAAGCAGACCGGAAATGCCGCACAGAACGGCCCACACCCGGCCGGCATGGCGGCTCCAGTCTCGGCACTGGTCACGCCACTCTTCGGCAGCCTTCCACCCTGCTTCACAGGCAGAAAGGTACTCATCACGCTTCTCCGGCGGTAGCGCCCAAAATTCAGCGTCTGTCATGGCTCAGTCTCCGTCCTTGGAAGCATCTGCGCGGTCCATCTGCCTGCGCACCACCGCTGCAAATGCCGCGTCGTCGGCGCCTTGCTTGGTAGCGTAGGTCTCCGGCTGATACCGCTGGCCGAAGTCGGCGAGGTACTGCTGCGCCATTTCCTGAGACGCTCGGCGCTCGGTGCGAAGCTCGAACTTCAGCCGCTCCACCCCCTCCGCCTCAGCCGACGCCGCGGCGATGTAGCGCTCGATGTCGTGGCGCAGGTCGGCATTCTCGGCGGTCAGCCTGTCGATCTCCGGCTTAAGCCTGTCGTCGATGGCTTCGCATGCCTCAAATGCCGTTGTGTTCAGGGCGTCCGTAAGGCGCTGGTTCTTGGCGGTAAGCGCCTCGATGGCGTCGGCCCTGATCATATCCACGGTATCGCGAGCCACTGCGGTCATGCGGTGACAGTGCGAGCACTCGACCTTGTACACAGTGCTGATCGGGGCGGCCGGCTGATTTCCTTCCGAACTCCTGCCACCATCAACCCGTTGGTAATCCTCGCTGGATTGCTGATTTCCTATGCCATAGCCGGCCGCCATTTTCTCGGCACAGGGCCGGCAACGGAAGCACCGCTTTGCCCCCTCGAAGACACGCCCGCAATCGTCGCAGCGGACGCACTGGTAGTTGCCCGGCGCCCAGCCGAAGCGGGTTAGGTCGGCCGGCGGCAGAGGCGATCCGCCAGCGGGGAGGACAGTCTCGTCGGTGGGGGTGTGGTCAGCCATGGCGGGGCTCCGAATGGCGAGAGATGGCGGCCAAACCAGCCGTCGTGGTTCGGTAGTTCCGCGAAAGAGGGGCGCGCGGATCGCGGGCGGCGGTTTCAGCGATCAAGCCTCGGTCGCGCAGTTTCAGCACCTCCGTCGCCGCAGCCCATGTCGGGGAGACCCAAAGCTCTTGTCGAGCGGCCATTTTCAGCGCCTCGAATTGCACCGGGGTCAGCTTTTGCGGGTCAGCGCACATTGTCGGCCTCCGTGGCAAGGATCAGATCAGCCAGTTCGTCGCCCGTCAGGTCTTGGCCCTTGTCAGACTGGCGGGCGAACTGAGCGCAGCGGGCGCGCTCTGCCTCTACGGCTGCACGGATGGCGGAGGCGATGGCCGCGCGCATGTCAGCCGCAGCTTGCTCCGGAAAGACCCCGCTGGGGATGATGGCTTCCGCCCGCTGTTCAGGGGTGATGGTCTCAGCCATGGGGCTTGTCCTCCAGAGCGAGGCGGGCGCGGAGGGCCGACGCTTCGAGCATGAGGCGCTTGGCAGAGGCCCACCGCCCCGCGCAGATATGACGGTCGGCGTCAGCCTCCAGCCGTTCGATGAGGGCGGAGAGGTTGCTCATGGCTTGTCCTCCGTAGGGGCGGCGGGGAGAGGCATCCAATGGGTGCAGTAGCGAAGTTGCATTTCGTTGCGCCTGGCCATGCCGGGATCGGCGTACACACGGACATGCTTGACGTGGAATTCCCAGTTCGTCGGGGCGAAGCAAGCCGCCAAGAACTGCCCGTCCTTCGGCGCCTCGCTGATAGGCCGCCATTCGAGGAGGGACAGCAGGGCGGCAACGTCGTCCGACAAGTCTTCTGCGCGGGCATAGTGTTCGCCGGCACGCCAGCGGGTCAGGCGCTCTAGAGCGGAGCGGGGGGAGGTGGTCATTGATGCGCCTCCCGAGCTTGCTCGAATGCACGGACGGCGGAACCAAGGGCGGCGCCGATGTTCGCGGGATCGGCCTGACTGAGCGAGACGACGATCCAAGCCACAGCACCAAAACCGGACAGGATCAGCACGCCAAGCAGCCCGAACCACAGCTTGAAGAACAGCGGCATGCCGGGCCGGCGAAGGGTGCGGTTGTAGCGGTCAGTCATGGCTGTGGCTCCCTTGGGCCTGCGACGCGGAGCGAAGGTCGCGGTTTTCCTGCGATATCTGATCCATAATGCGTTGCGTGGTTTCGGCGACGCGCTCGGCAGTCTGCGCCCGCGCCTCTGCGGCAATCGCCAGATACTCGGCCTGCGCCAGTCGGGTTTGGACCGCCAGCAAGTGGGACAGGACCGCCGGCATGTCGCGGCGGGCGGCAGCGTTCGCCAATTCCTGCACGGTGAGTAGGTCAGCCATTGTCGGTGACTCCGGCCTGCGACGCCGCATCCTTGAGCCGACGCAAAAGCTCTGCCTTGCGCGCCTCTGCCGCAGCCCTCGCATCCTCACGGCGGCGACGCCCCTTAGCGCTGCCGTCCCACCAATCGCCACAACCCAGCGAGCGGGCATTAACCGAAACGCGACCAGCCATCAGCGGCCTCCATTGGCTTGCTGGCGGAGAGCGGCGCCTAGCGTATCGATCAGTTCGTGAGCGGCTTCCGCGTCAATCAGCTTCCCAAGCACTCGCGTCCCGCCTTCGGCGTAGAGCGCAAGCCACCAGCCGCCGGCCAGCCCGAGCCGCTGCGCATCTTCGCCAGCATCGCAATATGCGCGGTCGGAAATCTCGCCAGCCCACAGGATGCCGGCATCACCAAGGCCGCACGACATACCAACGTCTGGCGGACCATCTTCCTCGCTGCTATGCCAGACAACGCGACCAAGAGTGTGGGCTTGCATTTCAGCGCCGTTCCCGGCAAATTCATCAGTAGCCATGTCGAACACTCCTGTTGTTCGTAGTGGTTAGGGCCGGATTGAGTGGTGACACACTCGCCGGCCCGCTCATTTTGTGGGGCGAAGTCTAGCACATTTCAGCGCGTCACAAGCGGAAAAACTTCAACTCCGCTCGCATTTCCTTCGCCACACTTTGGCGCGCTTGCCTCAATGCTTGCCGTAGTCTTAACGCTGGCAACGTCGCCATTCCGCCGCATGCCCTGCCCGCTCCGCCGACTCATCAGCGCGTCTCTGAGTGGCCTCTGCCCTTCCCGGCTACATGGGTAGCGGCCACACCCTCAGACCGCATCCAGCGATGCGATATGAGGGGCGGAACGAGTGTTCAGGCGGCGGCCTTCACCCCGTCCCGCATGGGGCCGGTCTTCACGGAGGGGTGAGGCGTGATGGCGCCAGCCTCAATCCCGATAGCCCGTATCCGTCGCGCACAGCTTCTGCACTCTGGCGTGTGGGTAACCTGCCGCTCTCTGTGCCATTCGGATCGTGCATCGCCGCAAGCCGCGCCTTGGTCCCACGCCCAGTTTGCACGGGGCGGTAGGAAGCCCGGCCCATATTGCGGGTCGTGCGGATCGCGCCAGCACGCCGGGCGGAAGGTGGGGACGTGCATCTGGCGGGTGGAGGTATAGCTCGCGGTCATTGGGCGGCCTCCCGCGCTTCATCGACCAAGGCCGCAAAGCCGTTCAGCGTCTCGCCCGTCACCTCCAGGCACCGCGCCACGGTGGACAGGTTGGGCCAACGCGGCTTGCCGAATTGGTCGATGCGCTTGCTCGGGTTGAAGCAGCACGGGTCGAAGCCGGCGAGAATGGCGAGGCCGGACGGTGACATTCCGTGGCGCTTTGCCAGCGTGTCGATTGCCTGCCAAACGGCGGCGTGCGTGATGGTGGTCATTGGGGGTTCTCCCAGGGCTGAAAGGGATGGGCGGTCAGGCGGCGCCGTCATGGTTCGGGGCGGCGCCGGGCATCCGAAGCCCCATTCCCGCCGCTGCCAGCACGGCACGCACTCGCTCTTGCGCCTCCGGGCTGTAGTCGATGGGCTGATGGGCGATGGACTTTGGGCCGGTCCCTTGCGCGGCCCGAACGATGGCCTCCAGCCGTTGGCGCTTCACGCGAAGGTCGGCAAGCTGAGCGTCCAGAAAGTCGCAAAGCTCCTTGTAGCCGGGGAAGAACGTGAACCGGCGGGCGGCCTTTCGTAGCGAAGCCTGCGTGAAACACGCGGCCGGGTATTCGAGGCTACCCACCAGGGCGTCAACCCGCTGGCGGGCATCCTCCAAAGCCATGTTGCCCGCCACCAGCGGCGCAAGGTCGATCAGCCATTGCCGTACCCGAGCCTGCGGGGAGAGTTCGCCGGCCGCGTCCATCTTGGCGATGATCGACGCGGCCTCTGCCCGCATCTCAGGCGACACGAAAGCCGGCGGCTTCCAGATCGAGGGACGTTCCGTCCCATCCGGCAAGACCTCCAGCTTGGTTTCCAGCGCCAAGTCCAAGCTCTTGCTCACGGAGTTCGAGGAGCCCGCTACGGCGTTGCGTCGGTCGGAAAGGTTGACGATGTCGGTCATTGGCGGTCTTCCGGGTTTTGAGGGCGGCTTCAATCCAGGCGACAGGGCCGGGGACGGGCGGGGATTGGCTGCGGCAGTCCGACATTGCGATCAGCACGCTTTCGGCGCCGTACACGCTGCACCAGCGGCCAACCATGGAGCGCAACCCGCTCTGCGCTTTGCCGCTCGCCTTGGACAGCCACGAAAGGCCATCGCCCCAGACCAGTTCTGCGTCTGTCGGCTCAGTGACGAGATCAGGCTTGTCAGAGGGGGCGACATCATCCGGCGCGGCGGCAGCGGCGCCCGTAGAGGCGTCAGCCTCTACGGAAGGTTCTAGGCTAGGTTCAGGTTCAGGGGTTGGCATACCCTTCGGGAACCGTTCTGCATACCGTTCAAGGAAACCGTTCGGGAACCGTTCTTGGCTTGGCGTAATGGCTCTCACGAGCGCATCGGCAAACGGTACGGTAGACGGAACCTGTTCAAGCATCCGAACGCACGCCTTACCGACGTTGCCGTTCTCAATCTCGTTATGGCGGAGGTAGTTGACGATCAGCGTCCAGCCGGTGCGTTCGCAGCGCAGGGCAAAGCGAGCCTTCGCCAGTTCGCGGAAAGCCCGTTCCACCCGCGGACGATCCCAACCCATGTCATCCGACACATAGCCGCTCGGCAGCCGATAGCAGCCGACAGCATTGGCGTGCGGACTGGTCATCAGGTAGAGCGCTAATAGCTTTCCGTCGTCGCTCAGCCCGGACACGCGGTCATCGGTCCAGAAAGCCGTCCGGACCTTTCCATAGTCCCTCATGACTTCCTCGCTTGTTTCTGCAAAAAGTCGTTGATGCCGGCCTCAAACTCGTTGATGTCATCGACGGACTTTGCGAACGCCTTGACTGACTCAAGCGCGGCACCGGCCAGCACAGCCCGTTCAAGCAGATCAACGCAGTCGTACCGCTTCCAACCGATGCGGTTTCGGACGATGCCCTGGATGTAAAGAAGCTCACGCAGGTACGGCTTGCTCTCTTCCTGCGCCAGCACATTTGCTACCGAAGGAATGCGCGAAAACGCCGTGTTCCAAGAGGGGTCGGTCGGCTTGTCGTCGTTGTAGATCAGATAGGTTTCGAACGACTCATCGACCGCGCGCAACAGAAGGTCGAGAGAGTAGCGCTTGAGCCACCGGCGGATATCGGCCTTGCCATTCTCATTGACGTTAAAGCCGGATTTGGCCGCGATGGCATCGTCCACCACATCGACTTCTTCCCGCTTGCTTTGCTCTGCAAGGCGGCGCCATTCCAGCATCATTTCAAGCTGTTGACGGCGCTCCTCAAGCTCCTCGATCTGAGCGCGTTGCTTGTCCACCACTGAGGCATCATCAAGCAGCCGCGCGCCCTTCCCGCCATTGCAATCGGCGCAAGCGGAGATAAGGTTCATCATCTCGTTGGTGCCGCCCTCCGCTACCGGGTGGATGTGGTCCACATGAAGGACGACGTCGGGGGCCTTCTTGCCACAGTATTGGCAGGTGAACTTGTCCCGCTTGAACACCTCGAAGCGGACGGTTCTGGACATAGGCTTGCGTTCGCTCACGCTGCCCTCCGCATTCCGTTTGCGCCCATCTCGTCAGCCCAAGCCAGAACGACGGCCAGAGCGTCGTCCCAGGTGAACTTGAAGTCCGACTTTGTAGGGCGGTTGATGACGCTCTCGATGACGCCTCGCGGCGTGTAGCCGGCGAACCAAGCCCACTTGCAGTGCTCTTGGGCTATCCGGAGGCTGTCGTCGCCGCGGGGGTTTTGGTGTGTGGACATTAGGCGGCCTCCCCTACTCAGCCGCCATCTGCGGCGCAGCGAACAGGTCATTGGCCCGAGCCCTGGCCGCCGCGAGGTTCTTCACCGCCTGCCGGAAGTAGCTGGGCTTCAACTCGAAGCCGATGCCGCGGCGCTCCATTTCGACCGCACCGTAAACCTCGCTACCGATGCCAAGGAACGGGGTCAGGACCACATCGCCAGGATTGGACCACAGGTCGATGCACCGCTCGATCACGTCGAGTTGCAGCGGCGAAATGTGGAGTTCGTCTTTCTCATCGCGGGCGGAGCGGTATTGCAGGGTCCGGTTCTGGTCGATGTCCATCCAGACCGGAGAGGCATAGCGCTGCCACACTTCGATGCTGTACCAGTTCCGCCCATCGGTCGGCATGGTGTACTTCGAGCGGTCAGGCTCACGGCCAGATCCGACGTAGCGGTCAAAGCAGCCGGAGACCGGTTGCGGGTTGTCGCCCGGCTTGCGGAAGGTGACGACGTAATCGGCCAGCCCTTGTGCGCTGATGGTACTGTCCTTCACGATCTGCTTGTGCAGCAGGCGGATCGACTTCGTGCGCTGCTGAGCGACAACGGGGTCTTTCCAGATGCAGACTTCGGAGTGCAGGATCCAGCCGGCAGCCTCGTAGGCGCGGATCACCTCACCACGGAAGTCCCTCATGCCGATGAAGCCATGCCGGATCTTGCTGGTCGGAAGCTGCATCACATGGACGCTGTGCAGGCGGCCGGGAATTGTGACGCGGAGAAGCTCGCGGATCAGGAAGCCGTAGTGCTCCCAAAAGGCTTCTCCCTCGTTGTTGCTGATGTCCCGCTCGCTGTTGCTGAACTTGTACAGCCCCTCGAAGGGCGGGGAGTGGATGCCGAAATGAATGGTATCGGTCGGGACGCTGCGGATCAGTTCGCAGCTATCCCCATTGTAGATGGCGTACTGGTCGGTCACGACCTGATCGACGGCGTTGATCATGCTGCACTCCTAATCCATGACGGCAGGCGCACGGGCTGCGCCGGCTGGTAGTCGGCTTTGTCGCGGACGGTGCCGCGGATGGTGTCGGCGGAAAGGTCAGCCATATGCCGGACCATGGCGGCGGCCATGCGCTCAGCATCGGCTTCCTTGCGGCGGATGTTGGCGACAACGGCGCCTTCGGTCTCCGCAGCGATGAAATGGACGTTTACTGCCTTATTCTGACCGAACCGCCAGAAGCGGCGGATTGCCTGATAGACTTGCTCGAAGCTGTCGCTGAGGCCGACGAAGCCGGTGTCGGCGCAGTGCTGCCAGTTCATTCCGAAGCCGCAGATAGATGGCTTCGTGACCAGCACTCGGATCCGACCTTCGGTGAATTCAATCAGCTTGCGCTCTTTGTCGGCTTCGCTGTCGGACCCACGGACTTCTACGGCGCCGGGGATGGCCTTGGTCAGCGCTTCGCTTTCGGCGTTCAAGTTGCACCACCACACGAACGGCCGGTCAGACGGCGTGATGGATGCGGCCATGGCGACGCGCTCAGCGACGGTATCCCGGCGGGCAGCAAGCCGTTCGGCCAAGGTCTCCGCCTGCATCGGGAACAGGAACCCCGTCCCGGCGCTGGGCTGGTAGTCGATGGCGACGGTGTGTTGATGCTGGTTCAGCGGCGGAAGCTTATAGGCGCCATCGGGATAGCCAAGGTCGGACGGCTGGCGCAGCATGACGGCCCATTGGCACATCCATCGCCAGAACTCATCCTCGGCATGGCCCTTTAGCCGCCACTTCGACGTGTCTCCGCCGTCGTGGGTGAAGAACGTCGCCAGCATGTCGGTGTAGGACATGACGCCCAAGAACTCAGCATGGTTGCCAAGCTCCATGAAGTCGTTCGGCGCCGGGGTAGCGGTCGCAGCCAGCCGATAGGGTATGCGCTTGCAATCCTCAATCAACCGCGTGCGGTAATGCCCATCCGTGCTTTTCAGGATGCTGCTTTCATCCAAGATCACAGCGCCGAAATGGGATAGGTCGAAGCGGTCGATCTTCTGGTAGTTCGTGATGGTGATGCCGGGCGAAACCTCTGACTGCTCAGAACGCTGATGCGCCGGGATGCCGAACTTGCCAGCCTCCCGCACCATCTGCGCAGACACCGCCAGAGGGGCCAGCAACAGCACGTCGCGGCCGGTCGCACGGTGGATGGCATCACCCCACGAAAGCTCCATCAGCGACTTGCCCAGGCCCGTGCCGGCGAACAGAGCGGCACGACCGCGGCGCAGCGCCCACCGCACGATGTCGTTCTGATGCGGAAACAGGCAGCCGGGCAGTTCCGGGATCTCGGTCAGTCCGGTGGGCGGATCGGTGACGGCCTTCCGCCGCAGGAAATCGGCATAGGCGTCCATCACGCGGCCTCCCGGAGAGGATGGGCAGCGGCGAACCCATACAGGCCAAGCGCCTGCATGCGGTCTTCGATGACCGGGACCATCTGGCCGCCAAGCTCGATGGCTTGCACGTAGGCGCCTTCCGCGTCATCTGACCGGGCGATGCTGTCGATTTCGTCCAGCACCATGGCGACCGCATCGGACAGGGAAGAGTTGGCCGCGAAGGACATGTGCGGGGCCAGAGACAGCAGCGGATGCACCCAGGAGCACGTCGCCAGCATGGCCGGCAGGGTGCGGTCTGAGACCTGACGGTTAAGCGCCAGCTTCGCCACGGCGATAGCAATCTCCCGCCCCTTGGCCTGCATGCCGGCGGGAAGGCCGCGGAACGGCGTGGCAGTGGCGACAACGGTACAGTCGTGGGCCACGCTGAACACGGCACGCTCACGAGCGTTGGGCGTTCCGCGGGTCAGCAAGCGGACCAGCACGAGGTTGAGCATGTACACCGGGACGGCTTGCTCGATCCGCTGGCGCAGGTCAGGCACACGGACCCAGGCTGACGGGATTTGGTAGTCGGGGCAGGGAAGACGGCGGGCTTTTCCCATGGATCACGCCTCCGGCTGGTAGATGTCGGAAGGAGACCAGACGGCTTTGCGGGCGCGCTGTGAGGCAGCCTCCTCCGCCTGCGGGCGCGGCCGGGCATCGAATGCCACGCCAGCCTTTTTAAGGCGGTAGCTGACGGCAGGCGCCGTGATGCCGAGGATGCGGGCGACGGTGTTCATGTTGCGGTGGTGAGCGTAAAGGCGCTCAGTCTTCGCCAGATCGTAGTCGGACAGGCTCATTGGACGGCCTCCGCACGCAGGACGCCACCATCCGACACGAAGCGCGTGGGCAGATCGTCGGGCCAGTCGGCGCGCGATGCGGACGGCGTGATCTCGATGGTCGTGCCGGCCGGGAATGACGCGGCCTTGGTGATGCGCTCGTCACCGGAGGCGATGCCTTCAGCCATGGCGCGCACAGGGTCGAAGCGGTCGCCCTTGGTCGCCTCGATAGCGGCCTCCAGCGGCGTGGGGTCGTCCGGGAATGACAGGTCGAGTTGCACCCCCGCCGCATCGGCGTAGAGCATGATCTCGTTCATCAGTTCCGCTTCCTTGTCGGAAGTGTCCTTCACGATCATCGCCACCAGCTTGTCGATGGCCTTCACGTTCCAGCCTTCCGACTTCGCTTCCTTCTTCACCTCCTTGATGTCCTCCATGAGCTTCGCCTTCTCCTCATGGAGGCGGACGAGGCGGTCGATGAAGGACTTCACGCGGGCTTTGGCGTTGTTCTGAGCGGTGCTCATGCTGCCTCCTTCGCCCATGCCAGCATCGCCAGAGCGTCGGCATGGTCGTCGTTCGTGGGGTGATGCCCGCGCTGCTGCATGGCCTGGATGACCGCGGCCTTTATCTGCTTGCGGGCGGCGTATTTGTTCGGGGCGCGCTTGAGTTCCTTCAGGCGGTCAGCGCCGAAGAGCCACTTGCGCACCCGGTTGCTGTCTCCGTCGCGGCGGCGGCACTCATGCCGGCAGGCGACGGATTGGGCGGACCAGTACAGGCCCACCAAGAGGATTGACGCGGCACCACGAAGGACCGGCGGCTCAACCACCACCTCCTTGACGCCGTGCATCACGATCACGTCGCTGAGCCAGTCACGGAAAGCCCGGTCCAGTTCGCCGTAATCGTGGGAATACTCGCGCCACGACACGACGCCAGAAGCCCCGTCAGAGCAGGCCCATCCAGTGCTGGTGGCGAGATCGAGCGCGAGCGTTGTCATTGCAGCGCCCCCTTCCGCGCCAGACGGCACAGTCCCAGCTTGTTCGCCGTGCGGTACTGCCGGCACAGGTCCGTCAGTTTGGAACGCACGTCGTCCTCTGTGACGCCAAGCTCTTGGGCGATTTCCCGGTTAAGCCGCATGGCGGCCAGACGCGGGGAAAGTTCCGATGCGGTCAGGTCTTTCATGCCAGCGTTCCGTCTGCAAACATGATGCGGCGGGCTTCAATTGCCCCGTGCTCCTCGCAGAGACGCCGGTAGCGCTTGCGCTCCTCTGGCGTCATCTGAGGCGTCTTCCATGCGTGCTTGGCGTGCGCGTCAACCTGCGCCAGTGTCGGTGACCACATGCCCGGCATGAACGGGTTGTATGGGCAAGCGCGTGGCTTCATGCCGCCACCTCCTTGCGCTTGGCGGCGGCCTTGACCTGTTCGGAAGCGATCAGGTCGCGGTTGCGCTGGTAGCGGCCCCAAAGATCGGGGTCGTCCTTAAGCGCCGCACCGTGCGCCCGGATCAGTCCGGTGTTGTCGCGGAGCGCGGCGACGATGAGGGGGTTAGCGGTAGTCATCGAAGCTGTGTCCTGAAAGGGTTTCTGTGAGGAGCGCCTCGTCGCGGCGCTGGGAAGGAGAAGGAGGCGGGGAGAGGCTTCCGGCACCCTCCCCGCCAGTTTCCGCCGGTCTGAGGGGAGGGAACGCCCCGGCGGGATCGTGTTCGGTCATGCAGCGGCCTCCCGGTCGTCATCCATGAAGCAGCCGCAGCCGCCGATTTCGAACATGTCCACCTGTCCGCCGGCCTGGATGCGCTCACGCAAGGACTTCATGGTCAGGGGCTTTTTGCCCTTGCCGCCTGACCGGTCGGACATCATCGACACGTCCTTGCCCAGGTAGTCGCGCATAGCTTCTTCCTGCGCTTCGTGGTGGGCGTAGCGCTCCGGCATAGTCCGCAAGAGGTGGGCAAAGTGGCCTTGACCAGCCTTGCAGCACCAGCCGCCGCAGTTGTTGTGAGCAAAGCCCATGGCATACAGCCGTGGCGGAGCGATGCCTTCGGCAGCAAGGTGGCGCAGCATCCGATCCTTGGTCGTGTACGGCGCTTCACACATGGGCGCCTCTGCCCGCCAGCCGTTGCGCGCATAGCGGTTCTTGGCGCCGCCGCCTTCGCCATCGTCGAAACGGTGGCCTTCGGTCCAGTCGATGCCGAGATACACCACGGCATCCGCCGGGTCGCAGTGCTCCTTGAGCCACTTGTCCGCGACCTCGCGCTTGAGGATGCGGCTGCAAGGGTCCATGCCGCTGTTGCCCAGCATCCGGACATCGCGGAAGACTTCCCACGGCGTGCGGCCTTCTGCGATCCGGATAAGCCGGCCGCCGACGTTGGCCGCCGCCTCATCCAAGAACCGATACAGGTCCTCGTCTTCGATCAGCGTGTCGGTGAAGAGGAGGGTCAGGTTGTTGGTGCCGTGCCGCTCGGCAACGCGCTTAGCCGCCGCCCAGCTACCGATGCCGCCGGAGAACATGACGATGTGTTCGGTCATGGCGTCACCGCCTTCCTGCGGCGAAAGCGAAGGCGCATCGAAGCGAACTTGCCGCCAGCTCGCTTGGCCCGGCGCACCAGGGCACGGGCCAAGCTGCCGTCTTCCGCCTTGATGTGACGCAGGCGCTCGCCAAGTTCGGCGACGAAGTGGGGGCAGCGCAGGCAGGTCATGATGAACGTCACCGCGTCCATCGTTGATTTGCCGTTCTGATAATTATAGGCGGTTTTCCGGTCCTTCTCGGCGGCAGCCTGGAGCATCTTCTGGCCGCCGCGCCCGGCGCTAAATGCAGCCTGGATTGCCCCCAAGTAGCACTCACGAACAGACGCCATTAGCTTGGCACCACGAGTGGGGAAAGACTTCCCCGCTTTGGGGAGAATGCTCCCCGTTGTTTGTATGTTCATGGCGCACCTCCCGGAACATAATTTCCGCAGCACAGAAACAGGGAGCCAATGCCATGGAAATGCCGAGCGATGCCAAGGGACCAAGCGGCCTGAAGATCACGCAGCCGGAGCGAGACGACGCCACCGATCTGCTGTCCGCAGTGCTCAAGACGATCCGCGTGCTGGGGAACATCACCAGCCGCCAGCCCGAGGCCGAGGGGCTGGCTATCGCTATCGTAGACACCTTCGGTCGGCGCTGAGGGATGGCCGTCGCGCTGAAGCCGACCGTCCACCGCTGCCCACCGAATGGCCTTGCCCGCGCCGCTGAGTACCGCAGAGACGCGGCGCGGCATGCCATCGGCGGCTACTGGCACTGTCGATTGATGGCTACCGCTCTTTGTATCGAGCTTCGCCACCAACGAGACACGGGAGAGCCGACCTTGCCCTTCACCAATCCGGTAGAACTGCTGAACTACGCGACCATGCTCCGGCTGGCCGCGGCGGATGAGGAACTGCGCGGCGCCGCGGACGAAATGATCGCTTGGGCGCGCCAGCTTGAGGATTTGGCTATGGGAGGCCATGTCACGGCCCCCCAATAAGGAGGGAAGCGGAATGCGCGATCCGGTACAGGCCATAGGCGGCAGCCGTCGCGCCGATCCCGCAGATCAGAACCAGGGCGTAAAGGCACACCCAGGCGCCCAAGAGCTTGGCGGTGTCGCTCATGGATCAGCCCTCCGCCGGAAGGAGAGAGCGGAGGAAGGCGACTTCGGCTTCGCAGGCGGCGACCAGCTCGCCGCTCGATGCGAAGTCGCCATAGTCAGGCGGCACAATATCGTTGACGCGCAAGTATGGGGTGTTGAGGCAACAAGGTTTCTCGCTTCTCTGCCGGACCGGGCATCCGTTGCATCCATCCTCGTAGAACAGATCGCAAAGTGGGCATCCTTCCACCCCTATGCCGATCACGCCTTTGGACGCGAGGTAGCCCCATTTGATGGGGGACCCGGTTGCAACTCCGGCTTTCGCCGTCTCGGCGTTCATCTCCCACTTGGCGATGCTGGCCTTGAGGGCTTCGAGGGTCTTGGCGTCCATGGCTCAGCGCTCCCAACCAGCGGAGGCGAATGCCCGGACTTCGGCAGCGCGGCGGTAGACCACCTCTTCAGCGCCACCCTGCAGGTACGCAGTGCCAGCGGCCATCCCGGACACCAGAGCAGCGAGGATCAGGCAGACCGCGATAAAGGAGGAGGTGCCACCACCACAGGAGGGGCGGTCATCCACGTATGGGAACTCGCTGAGAGCACCGTGATGCGAGTATTCTTGAACTCGATGGTAGGATCGGAGCATACTGACCTCCATTCAATGGATGAGCACGGGGCCGCTGCCGATGGGGATTGGGGCGGCCCTTTGCTTTGCGGGGGGTTAGGCGGAGGGCTGGTCTTCGACCTTCCGCAGCTTGCGGCGACGGGCGGGGAACTTGATGACGCCCTGCCCTTGCTGTACGGCGTTGTGCTGACGTACCCAGCCGTTGCCCGTGGCCCGCATGAACTCGCGGGCGAAGTCGATGGGGAACAGCGCTACGCCAGTGTGCGGGCAGTCGGTCACGCCCTGGACGTTGCCGATAGCGGCCAGCTTCATCAGGGCGTAGCGGACACGCTGATTGAGGCTCTTGCGGCCCTTGCTGACTGCGCCGGCTTCGTCCAGCAGGCGGCGGACGCTGATCCGCTCCAGAGCGGCGACGCGACCGTCCGCCTTCATGATGAGTTCGTTGATGCGCCGGTCCTGTTCGGCCATGGCGTTCGCCATCAGCGCCAGCATCTTTTCGGTGCCGGTTACCTTGTGCGCGACCATCTTCATCATGCCGACCGTGCGGGCATCCATGCCGGCCGAAACGGCGCCGCCCGCCTTGGCGAAGAAGTGCGCGAACAGGACGTCGGCGCATTCCTCTTGGTACTGGATCACCACGTCGCGCACGTCGGCGCGCACCTTGTCGGGATGGACGGTGGCAAGCCAGAGGCTCAGACGGTTCAGCGGGATCGCCGTGGTTTCCTGGACGCCGCCGGCCGAAGGGATGGCGATGTGCTGGATACCTTTCGACAGGACCGGGTGACGCATCACCTTGGCGTGCTGGCTGGACCAGTCCAGCCCCATGCCCTCTACGATGGGCTTCATCGCCACCAGCGTTTCCGCCGGGGTGTTGCCCTTCACGGCGACCAGCTTGGCGCCGTGGAAATCGACTGTGGTCAGGTCGCTCATGAAGCTCTCCATATGCTGGGGGTTGCGGCCGGCGCCATGACGACACCGGCCGCGCGTGGTATCTTGGGGCTGTCAACACCAACCAAGGACCACGAACCATGGACGACAGAGAAATCCCGCAATCCGAACCGAGATTGCTTTCCATCGCCTACAAACCAGAAGGGAACGAGCCGCCTTACGCCAAGGCCGAACATATCGTCACGTTCTCCGTTGGATACGGAGCGCGCGTCATTCCGATTGCCCTTAGCTTCACAGCCGGGGAATTTGATGACGGTCGGCTTATGCAGATCGCTCGCTCGGTTCTTCATGACTTCGCTTGCTCTCTTGAAGAAGCTACGAGGCCATGGAGGATGTCGGATGCTGATCGTCCGTCTGATTTCCCGGATGGGAACCCTCCCCGGACTTGAGGACGTAGCCTCCCCACGAGACACGGCGTTCCATCACCTCGTGGTTGACCGGCTCGCCGGCCTTCAGCCACGCAATGGGCTTGGCGTGACCAACCGCGAAAACCGGGTACAGCGGTTGGTCAGCCTTGACACCCCACGAGGAAACGGCGTCGCGCACGGCATTGCTGTGGGTGACGCCGTGCGCCGACGCCGTGACGGAAATCAGCGCGTCCAGCTTCTTGGAGATGTCGGACAGCAGGCGCAGGGTTTCGGATTGCTCGGTCATGCGGCGGCTCCATGGTGGGAGTGGGATTTGCGGGGGCGCCGGACAGGCGGGTACAAATCCGGCCGCATTTCGCTTCGGGAGACCTGGCCATGAGTGGCCTTTTCCACGGCGATCACGCGGGTAGCCGGGACCTTTTGCCATTGGGAAATGGCTTGGCTGCTGATGCTCAGCCGGCGCCCCAGCTCCACCGGGCCACCGACGATTTCAAGCGCCTTGATGAGAGATGCGTCTTTCATGAGGGGCATGGTAAGCCACGCTTACCCCCATGTCCAGAGAAAAAGGTTAGCCACGCTTTCCTTGCGGACGGTAAGCGTTGCTTTCACAATGAGGGGACGAAAAGCACTGGATTTCCGCCCAATATGACCCTCGGCAACCGCCTAAAGGACGCCCGGAAGGCCGCCGGCTTAACTCAAGCTGCGGTGGCGGAGCGCCTATCCGTCACCCGGCCGGCAGTCACGCAGTGGGAGCGTGACGCTACCGTCCCGGAGCTTGAGAACCTGCGCAGATTGGCGGAGCTATACAGCACCAGCGTCACCGACCTGCTTGGGGAAGGCGGGAACGCAGGCAATCGTCTTGAGCGCGCCAAAGAGCTTCTTGCCGAACTGTCCGATGAAGATCAGGACTGGTACATCAAATCCCTTGAGAGGGACGTTGAGAAAGCGCGTCGCGGCGGCGCCTAGCAGCCATCCACTCAAGCACGCGCACCCAACGCTCAGCCCGCCCCGACGGCAGAGATGAAAGCGCCTCGATCATTCGACGCTCACGCTCCGGCTGACACACCATCCGCTCCATCATCATGGCAACACCGAAAAGAGAACACATAAGGAACGCAGTCGCAACCATAAGAGTTGCGTCCTAAGCGCGCATTCGGCATTTTTCTAAAATTGCAAGCGATAATCGCGAAAGACCCATCGCGGCGCTGCGGCAATAGGGGCATGCCCTGGTGTGTTCATTGACAATCATTGGCGCAATCCGTGCTTCTATGGTCCAGCCCCTAGGAGGCAAGGACAGGTGAGGTCCAGACCCAGGCGCCGGGCGCGCTGGATCAACACCCTGGGCGAATGCACGTTCGCTAAAGGCGCTCCGGTCAGTTAGCCGCTGACCGGGCGCCCTTCCACCGATTGGGCCGCGGTGGAATGCCTGTATACTAGCCAGTTATTACCAATCGGTGTACCCACTTTAGGTTACGCCGCCGTAACGTTGCATAAGCGGGTATGCTGGATGGGCGCGAACTGACCGGAGCGGCGCCAGCAGGCACCAAACAATCACTGCAAAATGCCAACGTTTGCAGGCTTTAGGCCAGTTTGATTTGCAAGATGCGAATTGACCAAATGTGACGTGCGGCGCGTTGTCGCACCAGCTACTGCGGCGTTTGGAAGCGGCGGCTCGTTGCTCAAATGGGCCAAAGAGTCTACAAACAGAGACGCCCCTCTCTGTGTGGAGACATACCATGCGCAAGCTTAAGGTCATTGGGAACGGAAGCCATCCTCTTACCCGTGTCATTGATGCCGACACGGGCGAGGACATCGGCGCTCAGATCGGCGCCAGCCGGGTATCGGTGCAGATCGGTGGCGGGCCGAACTTCCCGGCCCCCACCCTGGTATTGGAAATCACGCAGCCGTTTGAACTGGAACTGCTGACGACAGATGATCAGCTTTCGGCAGCGTAACGCCCGGACGCCGACAAAGTGATAGAACCAACCGGCCCCGAGCTTTGCACGTAGCCTTTCTGCAAGATCGCAGTGAAGGCCGCATCAAAGCCGGGTCCGTATTCTGCCTGGACTGTTTTCCCGTCAGCGTGACCGGTGGCGCGGCTGTGTTTGGCTATGATCGCCAGAAGCTTCTTTTCCATATAAATTCTCCACAAGTGAATGAGGCTACTGCTTTTTCTTCGGCTTTGCCGGCCGATCTGCGGCATCTAGCGCCGATAGGAAATCCAAAAAGACTGGCAGTGCCTTGGTCGCCTCCGTGCGCCCCGCATCCACATTCGTCAGGCCGGCAACGCCTGCAACTGTGCGGGCGCGCTCGACGGCCTTCAGATCAGCGACCACGATAGGCACCGTTGCCATTGATAGGGCCGCTTGCATCCGATCTGCACACTGATAGACGGCTTGGCGCGGCGTCGAAGGGTATAGGGTCTCACGGCAGAACGAGACGGCCTCACGCATCACCAGCCGCGATGATTGGCTTTCCTGGCGCAGGCCATCAATGAGGGGCGGCGACGGATCGGCCAGTGCTGGCGCGATCCACAAACATCCAGCCGCCGCGGCAGTCAGAAAAAGCTTTTTCATTTGTCGCTCGCCATTCCTTCCCATGCCCACGCCCACACATAGGGAATGATGGCAATCCCGAGGGCGATGCCAGCGATTGCGGCCTCCTGCGGCGCGCCATTGGCTTTCTGTATGCCGACGAACAGCACAAGCCCAGCGATCACAGATGCTAGGGCCGCGATGAACCAAAAAACCTTCCCCATCATCACCTCCAGTGAAGCGCGAGCCGATGCAGCCCAGCGCAACCGAGTATGCCAGTAACTCGAATTTGCGTCGATGTAAGCATGGCTAACTTTTTTGCTTGCGTGCCAGGGTAAGCCGTGCTTACATAGGTTCATCGGAACAACGGAGCGCACCGCTCCACACCGGGGGCCGAAATGACCGCCACCATCAAATCCTCCCTCTTCCGCCGCGCTTGGGAAATCGTCCGCGTCACGCGCCAGACTGGCACGAACTGGACCTTCTCGATGGCGCTCAAGGAAGCGTGGAGCGAGTTGAAGGCCGGCGAGACTTTCCACTGGCCCGCCAGCCCGGCCGCCGTCGCCAAGCGCGAACTGGTGATTGCCGAGAACGTCACCCGGTACGGCAGCTACGGCGCCAGCAAGCGGATTGTCCGCGCGTCGGATGCGCTGATCGCCGCCGCCTGAACAACCGCCCCCACACACAGAGGCCGCCATGACCGCCACAGCCAAGCTGAACAAGCGATCCGCCGAAGAACTGCCGGTCAAGGTCGGCGCCTTCGACACGCTGCCGATCCGCATGACGCGCGAACAGGCGCAGCGCTACGGCGAACGCAACATGCCGGCTGATTTGAAGCGCGCGGGCTTCCAGTGCGTCGTCTTCCGCTCCGATGCCGAGATCCACGGCGGCCACTGGTTCCGGATCAACTACGGCAAGTGACGCCGCCTGACCAGTTTCGCGCCTAGCGCGTACCCCTGCCCACATGGGCGTCCTCCCCGACTACCGCCGGACATCTGCAAAGGCTGTCCGGCGGACTTTTCCCAAGGTGTCCTTTCCCAAAGCCGTCCAAGCGGCGGCCTTCGGACAGCACGCAATCGGAGACAGGCAATGTCCACCCGCCACACCTACGAAACCACGTACGAGCAGACCGCCGACGACGGCACCGTGACCGCCAGCATCGACGTGCGGATCACCTACGACTACAGCAAGCCCTTTGCGGGCTACTTCAACCCCATCGACGGCATCGGTGAGCCGCCGCACGGCCCCATCATCGAGCCGGTGAAGGTTGAAGAGCGCACCGAACGCGGTTGGGAAAAGGCGCAACGGGCCGTTGATGAGTGGGCCACCGCCATGTGCGACGAGGACCCTGAGCCGCTCATTGAGCACGCCACTGCTGATGCGCGGGAGGCCGCGTGATGCTCGCCACCCCCTCCCGCTCCCGCCGCACGGTAGACGCCGCCCGCGTTGCCATCATCGCCCGCAAAGCCGGCTGCGTCGCCCTGGAGACCGCCGCTTTCCTCATTGCTCTGGCCGTGATCGGCACGGCTGTTATCGGAGGCTGACCATGAACATGATGAGCCCTGTCACCGAAGCCCATCCCAGCGCCATGGAAGTCCTGAGCCGAATGAAGGCGGCGCACGCGGCGATGGGCGGTGTCGGCCGGTTCTCTCTGACCTACAGCGTCGGGGCCGATGTCGAGTGCTACGCCACTCACTGGTTCAAGCCCGATCCGCACGCCTTTGAGGACTGCCGAGCCATCGTCTCCGGCACGGTCTCCGAATGCCTCGCCGGCATCGAGCGGTACGCCGCTGACCGGTCCACCGCCTACCCCGTCGCCGCCGAATAGGAGCGCCAGACCGTGACTGCCAAGCCGGCATGGGATCGCCTCAAGGTGCTGCGCGTCGCTCTGTCCAACGGTGGGCGCTTTGTTGTCAGTCGCCGCTATCGAGACGACCAAGTGCGCGCACTGTGCTGGAACGCCAACCAATCAGGACACATGCAGGCCCTGCCATTCAGGCGACCCGGCGAAATCACCTTCCAGATCACCGATGCCGGCAAGCAGTGGCTTCGCGACAACTCTCCGAAAAAGGACTGACCGCCATGGCCCACACCATCCGCCTTGACCCTGACCAGCGCGAAATCCTCTCCGCCGCTCACAAGTCCATCGCCGCCGTCCATGCCGACATCCGCAAGCTGATCGACGATGGAGTGGAAGGACTGGAGTGGGTGGACGCCTGCCTGATCGACGCCGGGTCCGATGTCGTCGGCATCTTCAACGCAACCGAACCGATGAGTTTCAGATCATGATCCCGCTGACGCAAAGCCGTTTGCGTGAGCTGTTCGATTACGACCCATTGACCGGCCTTTTCACTAGGCGCGTTTCGCTGGGCGGCTCCAAGGCAGGAACTGTTGCCGGATCGCTAAACGGTTGGGGATACGTGAAATTCAACATTGATGGGAAGCCATACAAGGGCCATCGGCTGGCGTTCCTCTGGATGAATGGGAAATTCCCAGACGGCGACGTCGATCATATCAACCGCATCCGATCCGACAACCGCTGGGCCAACCTGCGCGAGGCGACGCCGCGCCAGAACAATGGCAATAGCTCAATGAGCCGCAAAAACACGTCTGGCGTCAAAGGCGTGACATGGCACAAGAAGGCAAAAAAGTGGCAAGCGCAAATCGGAATAAACGGTGGCACAAAGCACTTAGGACTTTTTGCCAATATTGATGATGCCGCAGAAGCCTATCAAGCCGCATCTATTCGTCATTTTGGAGGATTTGCGCATGCCGCATCCTCCACATCCCCCTCCCCCAGAGGCCCCCAATGAACGCCATCATCCGCATCCCGACCGACGACGCCCAGCCCATCGCCGGCATCGGTCACAACGGCGCCCCCGAACCCACTCCGTTTGAGCGCGTCCGCGACAAGATCGACAAGCTGTTTGATGAGGCGAAGCTCTATCTCGACGGCGAACCGGTGGCGTCGCAAGGCGTCGCCGACGACATCGCCAACCTGCTGAACATGATCCGCTCAGCCGAGAACGAGGCGGACGACGAGCGCAAGAAGGAGGCCAAGCCGCACGACGACGCCAAGGCCGAAATCCAGGCCCGGTACAACGCCCTGATCGGCAACACGAAGACCGTCAAGGGCAAGACCGTACTGGCGTCGGAAGCCTGCAAGAAGGCTCTGGCTCCGTGGCTTCAGAAGGTCGAAGCCGAGAAGGCCGCCGCCGCAGAAGCCGCCCGCCGCGAAGCCGACGAGAAGCGCAGGGTCGCGGAAGAGGCGATCCGTTCCCGCGACGCCGCCAACCTGGAGCAGACGGCCGCTGCCGAAGCTCTGCTGAAGGACGCCAAGAAGGCCGACGCTGCCGCGAAGAAGGCGGAGAAGGACGGCGCCAAGGCCGGCAGCAGTACGTTCGGCCGCGCTATCTCAACGCGCACCGTTTGGAACACGTCCATGACGAACAGCGTGGAAGCCCTGAAGCACTACCGGGCAACCAAGCCCGAGGAACTGAAGGCGTTCCTTCTGTCGCTGGCAGAGGCTGACGTCCGCTCTGGCGCGCGGTCCATTCCGGGATTTTCCATCACCCCCGAAACGAAGGTTGTCTGACCCATGACCGACACCAACGCCAACACCGGCTTCACCGCGTCGCAAAAGGCGATGCTGGCCGCCCCGCTGAATGCCGCCAACGTCAAGAACCGTCAGCAGGCCGGGCAGAACCTCTCATATATCGAGGGATGGCACGCCATCGCGGAAGCCAACCGCATCTTCGGCTTCGACCGCTGGGACCGCCAATTGCTCTCCATGAAGCAGCTTGGCGAGCCGCGTGAAGTGAACGGGAAATGGCGGGTGGCCTACATGGCGACCGTCCGCATCACCGTCACAGCCGGCGATGCCGAGATCATTCGCGACGGCACCGGCTTCGGGTCTGGCATCGACAAGGACGTGGGGCAGGCCCACGAGAGCGCCATCAAGGAAGCGGAGACTGACGCGATGAAGCGCAGTCTGATGACCTTCGGCAACCCGTTCGGCCTCGCCCTCTACGACAAGACCCAAGAGAACGTGGAGCACGGCCCCACCGATGGCGAGAAGGCCGCCGCCGGCACGATCAAACTCGGTATCGACCAGTGCGAGGACACCGAAGCCCTCACCGCATTCTGGAAGAAGCACATCAAGGAGATCAACGGCCTTCCGGATGCGCTGAAGCAAGACCTCATCAACCACGCAGGCGACCGCAAGCGGGCGCTGACGCCTTCGGTCGCGGCGGAGTAGGCCGATGCTGTCCCGCACCACCGCCAAGCGCCCGCGCGCGGACATCGACACCAGCGGCTTCCTGATACCAAAGGGAGGCCGCAAGGTCGGGCGGATCGACAAGTCCGTGCTGGTGTTTGGCGAGCCTGAGCGGATCAGGGACATGGCTTACCGCAAGAGTGCTAAGGATCGCATTTGCTCCGTCCCCGGCTGTGGCAGGCCAGCGGCATGCCTTGCCCACATCCGAACCGGCATGCGGGGCGGAACGTCGCTCAAGCCGTCAGACGACGAAGGGGACTTCCTCTGTGATCCACACCACCAGGATCAGGAAAAGAACCCAGGCCCGGAATGGTGGTTTGAGAACGTTTATGTGCCGCAGAGGAAACTCGCGTACCGCCGATGGCTAGAGGGGAAGGGAAGATGACCAGCGTCGGGCACAACAGCGGCGGAGTATCAGAGCGCGACCTTGAGAAGGCTCTGGACTGGCTGCGGGACAATGCCGAAGAGGCCGCCCGCGCCAAGTCGGAACGAGTGTTCTGCGAGGAATACCGAAAATCCCTCAAGGCCGTGCTGATGAAGCAGCATCCGTCCATTCCGCTTGGCGGGCAAGAGCGCGAAGCCTACGCCGACGAACGATATCTGATGCACCTGGAGAAGCTGAAACAGGCCGTCTACGAGGACGAGCGCATCCGCGCCCTTCGTGTCGCCGCAGAACTCAAGATCGACGCTTGGCGGACGCAACAGGCGAACTACCGAGCCATGAAGATTTGAGCGGCCAACGCCGCCTAACCCCACCCCAGAGGGGCGCGCCAGCCCCTCCACCACAGACGCGCGCCAAGCGCAGGAGAGCACTATGACCGAGCACAAGGTCACCCACGAACACTGCCGGAACCCAGGCGACAGCAATCTGGACGCCATCACGCCTGTCTGCACCTGCGGCTGGCGCGGGTTTCCGGTCGAAGCCTACCGAGACGATCAGTACTGGTGCCTGACCGATCAGGAGAAGACCCACAAGCTCCTCGCCCGCCACGACACCCCCGCCTAAGAGGACCCCGCCATGACCGCCGACACCACGACCACGAACCACAAGTACAAGTTCGGCGACCGCATCGAGATGATCGCTGCGTCCCACGACAACCCGCATAAATTCGGCTTCTTCATCAGGCGCATACATCGCAGTGGGCGCATGAACCCAGGTGCGTTTTTCGAAGTGACCGACGGGAACGGCGAGGTCTGGTTCACTCCGCCGGACAACGTGCGCGCCGCCCCCGCCTCCCCGTCCGCCGCGCAGCCCGCCGCCACAACTGTGCCCGGCTGGAGGATGGTCCCCATAGACCCGAATGTGCACATGATCGGCGCTCTTAGCGAATACACGGACGAGCCCATAGAGGCTTGGTATGCCGCCCTCGCGCATGTCGTGCACAGCCAGCCTGATCGGGAGGC
>JBKHVJ010000144.1:0-5087 GCA_046570145.1 Alphaproteobacteria bacterium | reverse complement strand
TCAACTTCTTCAACCTCGGCAACCGGCTGAAGCTGGTGGACATGCCCGGTTACGGCTATGCCAAGGAATCGAAGGAGAAGGTGGAGGCGTGGAACGACATGGTCCGCCGCTTCCTGCGCGGGCGGGTGACGTTGCGACGGGCGCTGGTGCTGATCGATTCGCGCCATGGGCTGAAGCCCAACGACCACGAGATCATGGACATGCTGGACCGCACCGCGGTGCCCTATGTCGTCGTGCTGACCAAGGCGGACAAGGTGAAGCCGACGGAGTTGGACAAGATCCGCCGCGACACCCAGGCGGGGCTGAAGAAGCACCCCGCCGCCTTCCCCGACATCCACGTCACCAGCTCCGAGAAGGGCACCGGCATCGCGGAACTGCGCGCCAGCCTCGCAGCGCTCGCCCTGGCCGCCGAATAGCACGGAGCGACGGCGATGGGTGCCACCTCCCCCGCGCTGCTGTTCCTGATGCAGGCCCTGTTGCTGATCGCCGGACCGTTCCTGCTGTGGCGGCTCGGCGGTGGGCGCCACATCGCGCCGATGGTGGTGATCCAAATCCTGTTCGGCGTGGCGCTGGGGCCATCGTTGCTCGGAAGGATGGCGCCGGACCTGTGGGGCGTGCTGTTCGCGCCGGCCGCCCTGGCGCCGCTGTCGGGCCTTGCGCTGATGGCCGTCGTGTTCTTCGCCTTCCTGACCGGGCTGCACCTCGACCCTGCCGATTTCCGCGGGCGGGGCGGTGCCTTCGCCACGGTGGCGCTGTCCAGCATGGTGGTGCCGACGCTGCTGGGCGGGGCGTTGGGCTGGTGGCTGGCCGGCGCCTTTCCCGGCATGACCGGACCCCAAGCCACGCCGGGCCTGTTCGCCGCCGGGTTCGGCATCTGCGTCGGCGTCACCGCCTTGCCGGTGCTGGGTGCCATCCTGCGCGAGATGGATTTGCTGGGCGATCGGGTCGGGCGACTGGCGTTGGGCTATGCCGCGGTGAACGATGCGTTGCTGTGGCTGCTGATCACCGCCGTTCTGGCCTGGGCCTCGACGGATGGCGGGGCGGATGGCGCGGCGGATGGTGGGGGCGGCTGGGCAGTCGCCTGGGTGGGGATTCTGGGCTTCGCCTATGTCGGGGTGACCGTTCTGATCGTGCGTCCGCTGCTGGACCGCCTGCTGGAGCGGGTGGCCCCCGATGGGCGGATGGGGGACACCGCGGTGGTGGTGACCTGTGCGGCACTGCTGTCCTCGGCCGCGGTGACCGAACTGATCGGGCTGCATTACATCCTGGGCGCCTTCGTCGCCGGCACCGCCATGCCACGCCGCTACGCCGCCGCGATCCTGGACCGGCTGGAGCATTTCTCCACTCTGATCCTGCTGCCCTTCTTCTTCACGCTGACCGGGCTGAAGGTGAACCTGACGCTGGACGATCCGGCACAGTGGACGGTCTTCGCGCTTGCCACCCTGGCGACGCTCGTCGGCAAGATGGCCGGTACGACTCTGCCCGCGCGCCTCACCGGGGAGAGTTGGCCGGACGCGCTGCGGCTGGGCACGCTGATGCCATGCAAGGGGTTGATGGAGGTGATCGTGCTGACCGTCCTGCTGGAGGCGGGAGTGCTGTCCGGCTCCTGCTTCTCGGCGATGGTGCTGATGGCGGTGGCGGTGACCGCGCTGACCCAGCCGATGACCCGGCTGGCCGGCTGGTGGCGCCCGGCCGGCGCTCCATCGGCCGCGGCGGCGGGCGGTCGGAACGGGGGTATGTGACCGTTAAATTGACCCCTAGGCAACCGGCCGGCCTTTCCGTTAAAGAAACCCGACATTCCACCCCGACAAAGGGCATCCTCCCGTGCAGACTCCCACCCGTGACGAGTGGCTCGCCAAGGCCCGTACCCTGTCCGAAGCGCTGCCCTACATGCGCCGCTATGCCGGGAGCACCTTCGTCATCAAGTACGGCGGCCACGCCATGGGCGACGCCAGCCTGGCGGAGCTGTTCGCGCGCGACATCGTCCTGCTGAAGCAGGTCGGCATCAATCCGGTGGTCGTCCATGGCGGCGGTCCGCAGATCGGCCAGATGCTGGAGCGTCTGAAGATCAAGTCCAGCTTCATCGACGGCCTGCGCGTCACCGACAAGGAGACGGTCGAGGTGGTCGAGATGGTGCTGGCCGGCTCCATCAACAAGCAGATCGTCGCCGCCATCAACGGCGCCGGCGGCCGTGCCGTCGGCCTGTCGGGCAAGGACAGCAACCTGATCACCGCCCGCCGTCTGGAGCGCGTGCAGCGTGATCCCGACAGCAACATCGAGCGGGTGCTGGACCTCGGCTTCGTCGGCGAGCCGTACAAGGTCAACCCGCAGATCCTGCATGCCCTGGCGCAGTCGGACATCATTCCGGTGATCGCGCCGGTCGGCTTCGACGTGAACGGCGACACCTACAACATCAACGCCGACACGGCGGCCGGTGCGGTCGCGGCGGCGGTGAAGGCGGCGCGCTTCTTCCTGCTGACCGACGTCGCCGGCGTCCTCGACAAGGACAAGAAGCTGATCGAGAAGATGTCGCTGGAGGATGCCCACAAGGCGATCGCCGACGGCACCGCTTCCGGCGGCATGATCCCGAAGATCGAAACCTGCATCGGCGCGGTGGAGCAGGGCGTCGACGCCGCTGTTATCCTCGATGGCCGCGTGCCGCATGCGCTGCTGCTGGAGATCTTCACCGAGGGCGGCGCCGGCACCCTGATCGGCAAGGCCTGACGCCACACCGAGGGGGACCGATGTCCGACCTGCGCAAGGACCTGCTCCGCCAGATGAAGGCCATCCGCGACAGGATGGACCCGAAGCTTATGGAGCGCGCCAAGTTGGCGGCGTTGGGCAAGGTCCCCTACGACAGCGATGCCGCCAAGGAGGCGGTCGGCCATTTCCTGGATGCCAAGCGGGATGGCGGCGCCTTCCGTCGCAAACTGGAACAGGCCCTCAAGGCGGAAGGCGCAACGCTGGACCTCGACGCCGAGGAGAAGCCGCCGCCTGCGATGCCACCTGCCAAGCCAAGACGCGGCGGTCGGATGACCTGACAGCTCCGTGCGCCGCCGCCAACTTTGCAAGGAGCACAGCCTTGCTGCATGTCTTCGTCAATGACGGCGGTCTGCTGCGCTGGGCCAGGGAGGCCGCGGACGAGGTGGGACCGCTGCCCGTGGCCACCGTCTGGCTGGATCTGATCAACCCGACCGCCGAGGAACTGGCGCGGGCGGAGGCGCTGATCGGCACCAGCCTGCCCACCCGCGAGCAGATGGCGGAGATCGAGGAGTCCAGCCGCCTGCGCATCGCCGGCGGTGCCCTGACCATGACCGTCACCGCCCTGGTCTGGGCCGACACCGACGAGCCGCGCATCGCCACCGTCAGCTTCGTGCTGGCCGGGCGCCGGCTGGTCACCATCCACGACATCGATCCGCAGGCACTGCTGGCCTTCCGCCGCCGCGCCACCCATGGGCAGGTGCCGGCCTCCCGCGGGGAGCTGGTTCTGGCGGCGCTGATCGACGGGATGGTCGACCGCACCTCTGCCGTGCTGCGGCGGACCGGGGTGGAACTGGACGTGCTGAACCGCCGCTTCTTCCGTGGACGCAAGCTGCGCTCGCGTGGCGAGACGCTGGACGACGCACAGACGCTGAAGCGCATCGGCCATGCCGGTCACCTGATCGGCAAGGCCCGCATCAGTTTGGCCAGCCTGTCGCGCATGACCGATTTCCTGGCGCGTGGCGACGGCTGGAACTCCGGCAAGGCGACGCGGCGCTGGGCCAAGACGACGCTGCAGGACCTTCGCGGGCTCGACCAGTATGCCCGTTTCCTGGCCGGCAAGGTCGCGTTGGCGCTGGACACGGCGCTGGGCCAGATCAATGTGGAGCAGAACGAGATCGTCAAGATCGTCTCGGTCCTGACCGTCCTGCTGTTTCCGCCGACCTTGGTCGCCAGCATCGGCGGCATGAATTTCAACGAGATGCCGGGGACCGATTCGCCCTTCGGCTATCCCAGCGCCTTGGGGCTGATGCTGCTGTCCGCACTGCTGCCGATGATCTATGTCCGCCTGAAACGCTGGATGTGACGCGGCATCCATACAGTGTGGCTTGCGGATCGTCCGCGGCTCTTTCCTTTTGACAGGGGCCGCCAGTCCCGGCAGGATGGGCGCATTCCAGGGGGGTCCCGACAGGGGGCTGAGATACCAACGGCCGGGCGACGCCAAGCGTCTCCGGCAGCGTGGTGACCCTTCGAACCTGATCCGGGTCATACCGGCGAAGGGAGGGACCTCGTGACGGGCCGCGCATCGGGCCCCGTCCGGCCGTAGCGACACCCGCAGTGGGAAATGACCACGGTGGGGACCCCCCGATTGGGGAACGGCCCGCACGAAGACACCGCACCTCCGTCCGCAGTCCCGGGTTTGTCCGCCCAACTCCGACGGAGAAACCCAATGCCCAAGGACTTCAACGAAACCGCCATCCGCCTGTCGACCGGCCCGCTGCCGTCGTCGCGGAAAATCCATGTGCCGGGCACGCGCTTCCCCGATCTGCGCGTCGCCATGCGTGAAATCGCACTGTCGGGAGGCGAGCCGCCGCTGACCGTCTATGACGCCTCCGGCCCCTACACCGACGAGTCTGTAGGCATCGATGTGCGGGCCGGTCTGGCCAAGCACCGCCGCGACTGGATCCTGGCGCGCGGAGATGTGGAGAGGACCGACGGCGGTGTTCTGCGGGCCAAAGGCGGCGGGGCCGTCACGCAGATGGCCTATGCCCGCGCCGGCATCGTCACCGCGGAGATGGAATACATCGCCGTCCGCGAGAATCTCGGCCGGGCCGTGGCGCTGGAAGCAAGCCGTGACGGCGAGGATTTCGGAGCCGACATCCCTGACCTCATCACGCCGGAATTCGTGCGCGACGAGGTGGCACGCGGGCGGGCGATCATCCCCTCCAACGTGAACCACCCCGAGTCGGAGCCGATGATCATCGGCCGGAACTTCCTGACCAAGATCAACGCCAACATCGGCAACTCCGCCGTGACCTCCTCGATCGAGGAGGAGGTGGAGAAGATGGTGTGGGCGATCCGCTGGGGCGCCGACACGGTGATGGACC
>JBKHVJ010000143.1:0-6791 GCA_046570145.1 Alphaproteobacteria bacterium | reverse complement strand
CCCTCTGTCTTGGACCTGAGAGATTCACCGCCGCCCAGTCGAGCCGGGCACCCGGTTTACTCCTTCGGTGAGTCGCGGCGGTTGAGCGCCGAGGCTGCTTTCCAGAGTTGCCTTATCCCCTTGCGGTCCTTTTGCCTGAGAGTTTCCGGGGGCGGTTGCTCCTTCGGCGCCGCCCGCGAACCTGCCGATTTACGACAAGCTCACGGACGATCTCTCCCGCGAGGGATCATCGGCGTGATGGCGGCACACTGTCGCGAATAGACAGGTTTGTCAATCGACGGATCCGGCGAGATTGCCGGACTGTTGCGGACCGTCATTCCCGCGAAGGTGGGGATCCAGCTTTCCAAGTCAAACACTTGAGTGCGCTGGATTCACCGCCTTCGCGGGAATGACGTCCGGTCAAGGATCGCAGTTGCTGACCGACCGGCAACCTTACTTCTTCATCTGCGTCCGATTGAAGTCCAGCTGTTCCGGGGTCAACTGGAAGCCGAGATAGATCTTCCAGTCCTTGGCATTGGCGTCCTTGGGCAGCGGGATCCGCGGGGCCAGTTCCTCCCTCGTGCCTGCGCGCGGCTGGCCGGTGACGAAGGTCACGTCGGTGTCGAAATAGGCCTTCGACACCAGGGTGTCGTCCGGCTGGGCCAGCGCCACGAAATACTGGTACTTGGCGGTGTTGCCCTGAAGAGCCGGACCGCGCTCTGCCACCAGAAAGACGTTCACGTTCACCGTGACGCCGCTGCTGGTGTATTCGCAGTTGCCGGTGTAATCGACCAGGGCGGCGCGCGACTCCAGATCGGTCAGGTCCTTGCCGCCGGTGCGGAAGACCGTCACTTCCTGCAGGTCGCGGACGATGTTGACCTTCGGGCAGGCCAGCGCCGCGTCCGCCGGGTTGTTCGGTCCCATGCCGGAACAGCCGGACAGCACCGCGACGGCCCCGGCGGCGAGCAGCGCAGGGCGGCTCTTACGCATCAGGGACGCCAGCGGGCTTTTCCGGGCGGGGGTTCCTAGTTTACGGTCGCGGCGGTCCATCGGTTCGGCCTGATCGGTTAACGGGCTGTTGGACCGCGACTTTAGTGTCCCAGCTTGACCGGCACAAGACCGCGCGGCGGTTCTATCCCTTGCGACGGTTCGGCACAGGGCCACTTTAGGGCACGTCTTCCACGCAAGGGCGGAACAGCGCATATGACCACCACCAATTCCCCGGCCCTCCAGCCCTTGACGATCCTGCTGGCGGCTCCCCGCGGCTTTTGCGCTGGCGTCGACCGGGCGATCCAGATCGTCGAGACGGCGTTGGACCGATTCGGGGCGCCGGTCTATGTCCGGCACGAGATCGTCCATAACCGATTCGTGGTCGAAAGCCTGGAAGCCAAGGGCGCCATCTTCGTCGACGAGTTGACCGAGGTGCCGGATGGCCGCCCGGTGGTGTTCTCCGCCCATGGCGTGCCGAAATCGGTGCCGCAGGCGGCGGAGGCGCGCGGCCTGTTCTATCTGGACGCCACCTGCCCACTGGTCAGCAAGGTTCACCGCGAGGCCGAACGCCATTTCGAGGACGGCCGTCAGATCGTCCTGATCGGCCATGCCGGGCATCCGGAGGTGATCGGCACCATGGGCCAGTTGCCCGACGGCGCCGTCGTGCTGGTGGAGAACGTGGCCGATGTCGCCACGCTGGAGGTCCGGGATCCGGAGAACCTCGCCTACGCCACCCAGACAACGCTGTCGGTCGACGAGACGACGGAAATCCTGGCCGGGCTGCAGGCCCGCTTCCCCGCAATCGCCGGTCCGAAGAAGGAGGACATCTGCTACGCGACCACCAACCGTCAGGCGGCGGTGAAGGCCATTGCGCCGAAGGTGGACGCGCTGCTGGTTCTCGGTGCGCCGAACTCCTCCAACTCCAAGCGGCTGGTGGAGGTGGCGAAGATCCACGGCTGCCCGGCTGCACAGCTGGTCCAGCGCGCCGCCGAGATCGATTGGAGCGCCCTGACCGGCGTCGCCCGGCTCGGCATCACGGCCGGCGCGTCGGCCCCGGAAGTGCTGGTGGAGGAAGTCATCGAGGCGGCACGCGCACGATTCGACGTGACGGTGGAGGAGCTTCGCACCGCGACCGAGAACATCGTCTTCAAGCTGCCGCGCGCGTTATCGGTGGAGCGGGAGACGGTTTGAGGGGCCCGCCAACACCTCGGTAAGTTAGATCCCCGGCTTGATCCTCCCCCGCCCAGCGGAGAGGATCAAGCCGGGGGTATAGCCTCTACAGCTCAAGCCCCCTCCGCCACCGCCAACAGCCCGTCCACATCCACCACGCTCTCCAGCCGATCGGCAACCGCATCGAGCGCCCGCTCCACGGCCACCCCATAAGCCAGCTCCGACCCGCTGCCCATCCCACGCAGATACGCCGCGCGGAATCCATCCGCGCCGAACAGCCCGTGCAGGTAGCATCCCGCCACCCGCCCATCGGCTGACTCCGCGCCGTCCGTCACGCCGCCCGCAAACTCCAGCATCGGACGCGCCCGGTCAGGTCCATCGGTCCGGCCCATGTGCATCTCGTAACCCGCCACCGCCGCGCCGGTGCGGCGCTCCCGCCCCCGGGCTTCCTCGAGCACCTTCGGGCCTTTCAGCACCGTCTCGACATCCAGCAGGCCAAGCCCCGCGGCCTCGCCCGGCGGCCCTTCGATACCGTCCGGATCGGCAATCCGCCGCCCCAGCATCTGATAGCCGCCGCAGATGCCAAGCACCCGCCCGCCACGCCGCCAATGGGCCAGCAGGTCGATGTCCCAACCCTGCGCCCGCAGGAAGGCGAGGTCGGCGATGGTCGCCTTGGTGCCGGGCAGGATCACCAGATCGGCATCGCCCGGCAGCGGCCGGCCCGGACGCACCATGGTCAGGGCGACGCCGGGCTCCTGGGCCAGCGGATCGAAGTCGTCGAAATTGGCGATGCGCGACAGCATCGGCACCGCCACGCGCAACGCTCCGTCACCCGCAGACCGCGGCCGGTCGAGCGCAACCGCATCCTCCGCCGGCAGGGTCGCCGCCTCGGTCAGCCAAGGCACCACGCCGAACCCACGCCAGCCGGTGTGGTTCTCGATGATCCGCAACCCTTCATCGAACAGGCGAACATCGCCGCGGAACTTGTTGATGAGAAAGCCCTTGATCCGCTCCTGTTCAGATTTCGGTAGAAGTGCGTGGGTGCCCACCAGACTGGCGATCACGCCGCCGCGGTCGATGTCGCCGACCAGCAGGACCGGCACGTCGGCGGCGGTGGCGAAGCCCATGTTGGCGATGTCACCGGCCCGCAGATTGACCTCGGCCGGACTGCCGGCGCCCTCCACCACCACGATGTCGGCCTCGGCCCGCAGCCGCTCGAAGCTGTCCAACACGGTGCCCAGAAGCTCGCGCTTGCGCGCCTGATAGTCGGCGGCGCGCGCGGTGCCCACCACCACGCCACGCACCACGACCTGGCTGCCGATGTCCGACTGCGGCTTCAACAGCACCGGGTTCATGTGGACGCTGGGCACCACGCCGCAGGCCCGCGCCTGGAGTGCCTGGGCGCGGCCGATCTCTCCACCGTCCGCCGTCACCGCGGCGTTGTTGGACATGTTCTGCGGCTTGAACGGCCGGACGGTCTGCCCGCGCCGGACCAGCGCCCGGCAAAGCCCGGCCACCAGCAGCGACTTGCCGACGTCGGAGCCGGTGCCCTGCAGCATGATCGCCCGAGATCGCATGGTTCAGAACTCGATGCCGGCCTGGGCCTTCACCCCGGCCTCGAACGGGTGCTTGACCGGCGTCATCTCGGTGACGAGGTCGGCGGCGGCGATCAGCTCCGGCTTGGCGTTGCGGCCGGTGATGCAGACATGCAGGTCCGGCCGGCGGGCGGCCAGCGTCGCAAGCACCTCCTCCAGGGCCAGGTAATCCATGCGCAGCACGATGTTCAGCTCGTCCAGAACGATCAGGCGATAGCGCGGATCGGCCATCAGCTCCTTGGCCTTGGCCCAGGCGGCTTCTGCGGCGGCGATGTCGCGGGCGCGGTCCTGGGTGTCCCAGGTGAATCCCTCGCCCATCGTGTGGAAATCGACCAGATCCTCGAAACGCTCCAGCGCCACCGTCTCGCCGGTGGACCAGGCGCCCTTGACGAACTGCACCATACCCACGCGCATGCCGTGGCCGACGGCACGCATCATCAGGCCGAAGGCGGCGGTCGACTTACCCTTGCCCTTGCCGGTGTGGACCATCAGCAGTCCCTTCTCCACCGTCTTCGACGCGAGCGCCCGCTCCTGAAGCGCCTTGCGCCGCTTCATCTTCTCGGCGTGACGGCGGTTGAGTTCGTCGGTATCGACCGTGTTGTCGGTCATGCGGGTGTTCCCTTCACGAACATCGGCAGACCGGCGACGGTCAGCACGACGCGCGGCGCCACGGCCGCGATGGATTGGTGCAGGCAGCCGGCATGGTCGCGAAAGCGGCGCGCCAGCGCGTTGTCCGGCACGATGCCGAGCCCGACCTCGTTGGAGACCAGGACCACCCGGCCCGGCAGTGTCGGCAGAAGCTCCACCAGCGCCGCAGTCTCCGTTGCAATGTCGGCCTCGGCCATCATCATGTTGGTCAGCCAGAGGGTCAGGCAGTCGACCAGCACGCCGGTGCCGGCCGCGGCGTGGCGGCGGAGCGCGCCGGTCAGGTCGCGCGGCTCTTCCACCGTCGTCCAGTCGGGGCCGCGATCGTCGCGGTGCTTCGCCACCCGATCCGCCATCTCGGCGTCCCAGATTTGCGAGGTGGCGATGTAGACGCGCGGTCCGCCCGGGGCGGTTACCAGCCCCTCGGCATAGCGGCTCTTGCCGGAGCGGGCACCGCCCAGCACCAGCGTCAGATCGGCGTTCATTTCCCCAACCGTCATTTCCAGGGCGTCCCGTCGCGGTGGCGATAGGCGCCGTCGCGCCACACCATGTCCTCGTCGGAATAGTCGATCTCGTCGCCGGCACTGCGATCGCCGACTTCCAGGTAGCTCGCAGGACGGCCGCTGCGGTTGACCAGTCGGTGGCCGTCGGCGACGCCATGCGGGAATCCGGCGCACATGCCGGCGGTCAGCGGGGTCTCGCCCGCGTCGGTGACCAGGGTCAGTTCGCCTTCCACCACATAGACGAACTCGTCCTGGCGGCTGTGCCAGTGGCGCAGGGCCGAAGAGGCGCCGGGCTCCAGCCGGGTCAGGTTGACGCCGAAGTTGGTGAGCCCCAGCGGATCGCCCAGCGCGACGCGGTGCCGCCCGGCCACCTGCGCCCGGAAAGGCTGCGGATAGTCGGTGGCGCCGGTTTCGGCGGACAGGGCGGCTGGATCGATGACCGGCGGATTCGGCACGGGCGGTCTCCGGTTTGGCTTCGCGGGTCCGGACTGTCGCAAACCGGGCCGGCGCCGTCAAACTGTGCAGGCTTCAGCCGGACCGGCGTCGCGGATCAGGGTTGAGGGGGCTGCGGCTGGACAGGCGTCCCCTCGCCAACCATGCTTATCGCAACACGACATCACAACCTGCGATCCGATGCCCAGCCTGGAAATCATCAGCCGCCGCCCCGCCGGCCCGCCGAAGGCGCCGCCGCTCCTGTTCGTTCATGGCGCCTTCAGCGGCGCCTGGATCTGGGATGCCAAGTTCCTACCCTGGTTCGCCGCGCGCGGGTGGGAGGCGCATGCCGTGTCCCTGCGCGGCCACGGCAACAGCGAGGGGCGCGACCGGCTGCATGAGTTCGGCATCGCCGATTATGTGGACGACGTTCTGCAGGCGGCGGACGGGCTGTCGGCGCCGCCGGTGCTGATCGGCCATTCCATGGGCGGCATGGTGGTGCAGCGGGCGCTCGCCAAACGCCGCTTCGCCGGCGGCGTGCTGATGGCATCGGCCCCGCCCTACGGCCTGTTGTCCTCCACCATGGGGCTGGCCTGGCGGTCGCCCTACGTGTTCCAGCAGATGGCGATGCTGACCACCTTCGGCGAAAAGGCCATCGACCCGGAAGCCATCCGCCGGGCCATGTTCTCCGACAAGATGCCAAGCGACGAGGCTGCGAAATACGAGGTCTATCTGCAGGAGGAGTCGCGCCGGGTCCTGCTGGACATCGGCGGCTGGATCCCCTTTCCCGTGTTGCCGCCGCGCGACACGCCGATGCTGGTGATGGGGGCGGAGGAGGATCTGCTGTTCCCGCGCGCGGAGGTGATCGCCACCGCGATGGCGCTGGGCACCCAGCCGGTTTTCATGCCGGGAATGGGGCATGCGATGATGCTGGAACAGGACTGGCAGTCGGTCGCCGGGCGGGTCGAGCAATGGGTGTCGGCGATGGTCATGGCGGAGGTGGGTTGAGGGGGCAAGCGGGCCCCCTCGCTCCCGTCACGCCGTCGTTGGGTTCGGCATGCCGGGCATCGGCTCGTCGGCCGGCGGCGGAATTTCCGGCAGCACGTCGGGGTTGTCGGGCACCGGATAGGGATCGGGCGTGGTCGGCCGGCCGGGCTGTGGCGGGTTCGGATTGGACGGCGGCGGAATCTCGCCAGGGGTGGACGGCTTCTGCGGATCGCTCATTCGGAAACTCCTGGGGAAGGAATCGTCGTGGGATAACGGCTCAATCCGCCGTTCGTTCAATCGCCCGGCCGCCGGCCTGCACGTCCTGTCCCGCGCCTTCGACTGTGTTGCAGCCGGTCAGCATGGCCGCCAGCGCCATCAGGAAGGTCAGGATCACCAGTTCACGCGCGGGGAACGGGATGGCGCGGACGGAGGCGCGCTGCCGGCGGTTCTTGGCGTGGTGCATGGCGGCTCTCCGGTGTGAAGGGGGGAT
>JBKHVJ010000142.1:0-12379 GCA_046570145.1 Alphaproteobacteria bacterium | reverse complement strand
GAAGGCGGAGGGGGCGGCCCATGGTTGAGCAGCTTCTGGAAATCAGCGGACTGAAAACCGGCTATGGCGCGACCGAGGTTCTACGCGGCATCGACATGGCCGTGCATGCCGGCGAGATCGTCACCGTGCTGGGTTCCAACGGCGTCGGCAAGACGACGCTGAACAAGGTTCTGTCGGGCGTGCTGCCCGCCTGGACCGGCGAGATCCGCTTCGGCGGCACCCGCATCGACGGCAAGTCCGCCGCCCGCATCGTCGAGGAGGGGCTGATCCAGGTGCCGGAAGGCCGCAAGATCTTCCCCAACCTGTCGATCCGCGAGAATCTGGAACTGGGCAGCTACCGTCGCGGCAAGCCGAACCGCGCCCGGAACCTGGAGCGCATCTTCGCGATTTTCCCCCGCCTGAAGGAGCGCGAGGGCCAGTTCGCCGGCACCTTGTCAGGCGGCGAGCAGCAGATGCTGGCCATCGGCCGCGGCATGATGGCGGAACCGCGTCTGCTGATCCTCGACGAACCGTCGCTCGGCCTCTCGCCGCTGGTGGTGGAGGAGATGTTCGGGCTGATCCGCAAGCTGAACGCCGACGGGCTGGCGATCCTGCTGGTGGAGCAGAACGTGGTCCAGTCGCTGGAGGTCGCCCGCCGGGCCTACATCCTTGAAAACGGCGTCTTCGCACTGTCGGGACCGTCCGACGAGATCGCGCGCGACCCCGAATTGAAACGCACCTATCTCGGCCTGTGAGCGATGCGCGCTCCGGCCCTTTCCCGACATCTTCCAACCCTGACCCGGCGGCGCCGCGACCGTTTCGCGGACCGGCGCCGGGGGGAGCGCTTGACATGACCGTCCCCAGCATCAGTTTCCGGGACCGACTGGCCCAGGACCGCGTCGTCCTGGCGCCCGGCGTCTACGACGCCTTCACCGCTTCGATGGCGGCGCGTGCGGGATTCGAGGCCTTGTATCTGTCCGGCGCCGCCATCGCCTACACCCGGCTTGGCCGCCCCGACATCGGTCTGGTCTCGGTCAGCGAGGTGGCCGACACCATCGCGCTGGTGCGCGACCGCGTGCCGACGCCGCTGATCGTCGATGCCGACACCGGGTATGGCAACGCCCTGAACGTCCAGCGCACCGTGCGCATGTTCGAGCGCGCCGGCGCGACCGCGCTGCAGCTCGAGGACCAGAGCTTTCCCAAGCGTTGCGGCCACCTGACCGACAAGGCGGTGATCCCCGCCGGCGAGATGGCCGGCAAGATCAAGGCGGCGGTCGATGCCCGCGCCAGCGAAGGAACCCTGATCGTCGCCCGCACCGACGCGGTGGCGGTGGAAGGCGTGTCCGCAGCCCTGGACCGCGCCCGCCTCTATGTCGAGGCCGGCGCCGACGTGCTGTTCGTCGAGGCGCCCAAGAGCCGGGAGCAGCTCTCCGCCATCGCCACCGACCTGGGCGGCATCCGCCCGCTGCTGGCCAACATGGTGGAGGGCGGGCAGACGCCGATCAGCTCCGCGTCGGAGTTGGGCGAGCTGGGCTACCGGCTGGTGATCTTCCCCGGCGGCATCGTGCGGGCGCTCGCCCGGCAGGCGCAGGATTACTACGCCTCGCTGGCGCAGCACGGCACCACCCAGCCCTTCCGCGACCGCATGTTCGACTTCAACGCGCTGAACGACCTGATCGGCACGCCGGAGATGCTGGCGCTCGGCGAAACCTATAAGGACTTTGGCCCCGCCAAGCGGGAGGACGCAGCATGACCACCCTGACTACTGCCAACACCGCAATCGACCCCGTCACGCTGGCCGTCCTGAAGGGCCGGCTGGAGCAGATCGCCGACGAGATGGACGCGACGCTCTACCGTTCCGCCTTCAACCCGATCATCGCCGAGGCGCGCGACGCCTGCCACGGCCTCTACCATGCCGAAACCGGCGCCACGCTGGTGCAGGGCACCAACGGCCTGCCGATCTTCGTCGGCGCCATGGCCTTCGCGGTCAAGGCGGTGATCGACAAGGTGGCTCGGGAAGGCGACCTGCACGCCGACGACATCTTCCTGTTCAACGACCCCTATGACGGCGGCACCCACCTGAACGACTTCCGTCTGGTGCGGCCGATCTTCCGCAATGGCCGGCTGTTCTGCTGGATGGCGTCGGTCGGCCACTGGCTCGACATCGGCGGCAATGTGCCGGGCAACTTCAACGCCCGCGCCACCGACAGCTTCCAGGAAGGCGTGCGCATCCCGCCGGTGAAGCTGGTCAAGGCCGGCGCGATGAACCACGACCTGCTGGCGATCCTCGCCGCCAATTCCCGCGTGCCGGTGTCCAACTACGGCGACCTGAACGGGCAGCTGAACGCGCTGGATCTGGGCGTGCGCCGCCTGACGGAACTGCTGGACGAACATGGCGAGGAGACGGTCGCCGCCGCCTTCGACGCCTTCACCGCGCGGGCCGACGCGCTGATGCGCAGCGCCGTGTCCAAGCTGCCCGACGGTGTCTACAGCTTCGAGGATTATCTCGACAACGACGGCATCACGGCGGACCGGCTGCTGATCGCGCTGGACCTGACCATCGCCGGCGACCGGATGACGCTGGACTTCTCGCGGTCTTCGGCTCCCTGTGCCGGGCCGCTGAACATCGCCTATTCCACCGCCGTCGCCTGCTGCTACGTCGCGCTGAAGCATGTCTTCACCGACGTGCCGGCCAATGCCGGCTGCCTCAACCCGATCACCTTCGTCATTCCCGAAAGCACCCTGCTGGCGGTCAAGCCGCCGAAGCCGGTCGGCGGCTATACCGAGACCATCCTGCGCGTCATCGGCGTGGTGTTCGGCGCGCTGGCGCTCGCCGACCCGTCCCGCGCCACCGCCGCCCCCTTCGGCACCATCAACGCCCTGTCGCTGGCCGGCCACCGCAAGGACGGCTCGCGCTGGGTGATGTTCTCCTTCTTCGGCGGCGGCCTGGGCGGCAATCCGGAAACGGACGGGCTGAACCACGCCAACAATCCGATCTCCACCGCCACCATCCCGCCGGTGGAAATCCTCGAAGCGGCCTATCCGGTGATGTTCACCCAATGGGCGCTGCGTCCGGACTCCGCCGGAGCCGGCCTGCACCGCGGCGGGCTGGGGGCCGTCTACGAGATCGAGGCGCTGACCGACGCCGACGTCTTCCTGCTGGGCGAGCGCGGCGTCTTCGCGCCCTTCGGCGTGGCCGGCGGCACGCCTGCGGCGCTGAACCGCTTCACCTGGCAGAGCGACGAGGGCGAAAAGTCGCCGCCGCTCGCCTCCAAGGTCACCGACGTGAAGATCCGCGACGGCCAGCGCGTGCGGCTGGAGACGCCGGGCGGCGGCGGCTGGGGCGATCCGAAGCGGCGCGATGCGGAGGCCGTCGCCCGCGACGTGCGGCTCGGCTACCTCGGCCGTGAGACGGCACGCGGCACCTATGGCGTGGCGCTGACCGACGACGGTGCGCTCGACATCGCCGCCACCGCGACCTTGCGCGAATCCCCCGCCGCCTGACGACACCGGAAGCAAGACCATGAGCAACGGCATTTCCAAGGGTGCAATCGTCGGCGTCGATGTCGGCGGTACCTTCACCGACCTGTTCCATTACGACGAGGCGCGCGGCAGCTTCCGCACCGCCAAGGTCCCCTCCAACCGTGGCGACGAGGCGGTCGGCTTCCTCGCCGGTCTCCAGAGCTTCGGGCCCGTCGCCGATCTCGGCTCCATCGTCCACGGCACCACCGTCGGCACCAACGCGCTGCTGGAGCGCAAGGGCGCCAAGGTCGGCCTGATCACCACCGCCGGCTTCCGCGACGTGCTGGAGATGCGCCGCCGCGACCGCCGCCACACCTGGGGCTTGTGGGGCGATTTCGTCCCCGTGGTCGACCGCGACATGCGGCTGGAGGTGGCGGAGCGCACGCTGGCCGACGGCACCATCCGCACCGAAATCGACCCGGAGGAGGTGCGCGCTTGCGCCCGCCGGCTGGCCGACCAGGGGGCGGAGGCGCTCGCCATCGTCTTCATCAACGCCTACGCCAACCCGGCCAACGAGCTGGCGGCGCTGGAGGCGGCGCGCGAGGTCTGGCCGAACGCCAACCTGGAATGCTCGTCGCGCATCCTGCCGGAGATCCGCGAGTTCGAACGCACCTCGACCACGGCGCTGAACGCCTATCTCCAGCCGGTGGTCGGCAGCTATCTCGCCAAGCTCGACAACGCTCTGGCGGGCGAGGGGTTCGGCGGGCGCTTCCACATCGTGCAGTCGAACGGCGGCGTCATGTCCACCGATACCGCGCGACGGCTGCCGGTGCGCACCGCCCTGTCGGGGCCGGCGGCCGGTGTCATCGCCGCGGCGGCGATCTCCAAGGCGGCAGGCTTCCCCAACGTCATCACCGGCGACCTCGGCGGCACCAGCTTCGACGTGTCGCTGGTGGTGGAGGGGCAGACCATGCTGGCCGCCCAGACCACCATCGATTTCGGCCTCGTGGTCCGTACGCCGATGATCGAGATCACCACCATCGGGGCCGGCGGCGGCTCCATCGCCGGGGTCGATCCCGGCGGCATGCTGCAGGTCGGGCCGGAAAGCGCCGGTTCGCGCCCCGGACCGGTCTGCTACGGCCAGGGCAACACCCGCCCGACGCTGACCGACGCCAACGTCCTGCTCGGCCGCATCAATGCCGAACGCCCCATCGGCGGCAAGCTGGCGCGGCTGGACGTCGACGCCGCCCGAACCGCCATCGCCACCCATGTGGCCGAGCCGCTCGGCCTCGACGTCATGGCGGCGGCGGAAGCGGTGGTCCGCATCGCCAACAGCAAGATGGCCGGCGCCATCCGCCTCGTCTCCATCGAGCGCGGCCACGACCCGGCCAAGTTCGCCGCCGTTCCCTTCGGCGGCGGCGGGGCGCTGCATGTCGGCGCGCTGATCAAGGAGGTCGGCCTGAAGGCGGCGCTGGTGCCGCGCTTCCCCGGCGTGACCTCCGCACTCGGCTGCGTCATCGCCGACATCCGCCACGATCAGGTGCAGACGGTCAACCTGCCGCTGGCGGGGATCGATGCGGGGGCGCTCGACCGCCGCATGGTGGAGGAGGCGGCATCCGCCCGCGCCGTGGTAGACTCCGCCGGCCTCAGCGTCGAGCGCATCGACCTCGTCTTCGAGCTCGACATGCACTACATCGGCCAGACCCACACGGTCGCCGTGCCGCTGCCGGTGTCGGTGGGGAACGGCACCACCGGTATCGATGAGGCGACCATCCGCGCCGCCTTCGAGCGGGCCTATCAGGCCTCCTTCAGCCGGCTGCTGCCGGGCGTCGGCGCCAAGATCGTCAACCTGCGCACCGCCGCCATCGGCCGGCGTCCGCATTTCGACCTGTCCGCACTGGCTCCAGCCGCCGGGACGACGGTGGAAGGCGCCCATGCCGGGTCGCGGCCGGTGTGGTTCGACGGGGCCTGGCACGAGACGGCGGTCTACAACCGCCTCGACCTGCCGGCCGGCGCGGTCATCCAGGGTCCGGCGATCCTGGAACAGCCCGACGCCACCACCGTCATCGACCCCGACCTCAGCGCCCGCGTCGATGGCTTCGGCAACGTCATCGTCGAAAGGAGCGACCGATGAGCGCCACCGCCATTCCCGTCGAGCGGACCGCCCTGCTGGTCTGCGACCTGCAGAACGACTTCCTCCATCCCGACGGCGCCTATGGCCGGGCCGGACAGTCGGCGCCGGAGATCCTGGAGCTGCCGGAACGGGTGAAGCCGCTGGCCGACCTGCTGCGCGCGCGCGGCGGCTGGGTGATCTCCACCAACTTCACGCTCGTCCCCGGCCGCGGCGGCGAGCCGATGATCTCCCCGCACCTGAAGACTTTGCGCCCCTTCCTGGCCAAGGGCGACTTCAAGCCGGGCAGCTGGGGGCACCGGACGGTGGACGCGCTGCAGCCCGTCGATGTGGAGGTGGAGAAGATCGCCTATTCCGCCTTCTACATGTCGCGGCTGGAATGGGTGCTGGCGAAATGCGGGGTGGAGCGGCTGCTGGTCTGCGGCATCGTCACCAACGGCGGCGTCGCCTCGACCGTCCGCGACGCCCATGTCCGCGATTTCGACACCATCGTGCTGGAGGACGGCACCGCCGCTTTCACGCCGCAACTCCACGAGGTGTCCATCGCCGCGCTGCGCCCGGTCTGCCGGGTGGCGACCGTCGCCCGCATGATGGAGGAGGTGGCGAACCAATGAGCCGCATCCTGCCCGCCGACGGCGTGGAGTTCGAGTTCACCGTTCCCGTCGTCGTGATCGGCGGCGGGGCGGCCGGCATGGTCGCGGCGCTGGCCGCCCATGAACGGGACGCCGGCGTGCTGGTGCTGGAGCGCGACGCGCTGCCCCAGGGCTCCACCGCCCTGTCGGCCGGGCTGGTCCCGGCGCCGGGCACCCGCTGGCAGCGCGACGCCGGGATCGAGGACAGCCCGGAGGGCTTCGCCGCCGACATCGTCGCCAAGGCGAAGGGCGAGCCGGACCCGGCCGAGGTCGCCCGCGTCACGCAAGCCGTGGGGCCGGCGCTGGAATGGCTGGCCGACCGCTACGGCCTGCCCTTCTCGGTGGTGGACAATTTCAGCTATCCCGGCCACAGCGCCCGGCGCATGCACGGGCTGCCCAGCCGGTCGGGCGCGGAGCTGATCGACCGTCTGCGCGGGGCCGTCGAGGCCGCCGGCATCGACGTGCTGTGCGAGGCGCATGTCACCGCGCTCTATGCCGATGGGCCTCTGGTCCGCGGTGTCGAGATCACCCGCCCGGACGGCAGCGTCGAGCGGGTCGGCTGCGGTGCGCTGGTGCTTGCCTGCAACGGTTATGGCGGCAACAGGGCGCTGGTCGAGCGGCATGTGCCGGAACTGGCCGACGCGCTCTATTTCGGCCATCCCGGCAACCAGGGCGACGCGCTGCTGTGGGGCGAGGCGCTGGGTGCCGCCACCCGGCACCTGTCGGGGCACCAGGGCCACGGCTCCGTCGCCCATCCCGCCGGCATTCTCGTCACTTGGGCGACGATCACCGAAGGCGGCGTGCAGGTGAATGCGCAAGGCCGGCGCTTCTCCAACGAGGCGCAGGGCTATTCGGAACAGGCCGCCATCGTGCTGCGCCAGCCCGACGGCATCGCCTGGACCGTCTTCGACGAGCGCATCGCCGCCATCGCCCGCCAGTTCGAGGATTTCCGGCAGGCCGAGGCGATGGGCGCGGTGCTGACCGCCGACAGCCCCGCCGAGCTTGCCCGGCTGATGAAGATCGACGCGGACGCCCTCGCCGCGACGCTGGTCGACATCGATCGGTTGAAGGCGGAGGACGGAACCGACGGCTTCGGCCGCGACTTCACCGGTTCGGCCCCGCTGGTCCCGCCCTACCGCGCCGTCCGCGTCACCGGCGCGCTGTTCCACACCCAGGGCGGTCTGGTCGTCGATGGAGACGCGCGCGTTCTGGACGGCAACGGCGCGCCGCTGCCCAACCTCTATGCCGCCGGTGGGGCCGCCTGCGGCGTGTCGGGATCCAAGGCGTCCGGCTACCTGTCCGGCAACGGTCTGCTGACCGCGGTGGCGCTGGGGCGCATCGCCGGGATGGCCGCCGCTGACGCCGTAAAGGAGGAAACCAACCGATGACATCGCAGCCACGCAGCCTGTTCGAGAAGGTCTGGGACGCCCATGTCGTGGCGACCCGGCCGGACGGTCAGGCCCTGCTCGCCATCGACCGTCATTTCCTGCACGAGGGCTCCTTCCACGCCTTCGGCATGATCGACCATGTCGGCCGCAAGGTGCGCCGGCCGGAGTTGACCTTCGCCGTCGCCGACCATTACGTGCCCTCGCACAGCCGGACCAGGCCCATCGCCGATCCGGAGATCGCCAACATGGTGACGATGCTGGAGGCGAATGCCGGCCGCCATGGGCTGCGCCATTTCGGCCTGCACGACCCGGCGCAGGGCATCGTCCATGTGCTGGCGCCGGAACAGGGGCTGACGCTGCCCGGCCTGACCATCGTCTGCGGCGACAGCCACACCTCCACCCACGGCGCTTTCGGCGCACTGGCCTTCGGCATCGGCGCTACCGAGGTGTCGCATGTGCTGGCGACCCAGACCCTGTGGCAGCGCCGGCCCAGGACCATGCGCATCACCGTGGACGGGGTGCTGGGGCCGCATGTGACGGCCAAGGACCTGATCCTGGCGGTGATCGCCGCCATCGGCGCCGACGGCGCCGCCGGCCATGTCATCGAATATGCCGGCAGCGCCATCCGCGCCCTGTCGATGGAAGGCCGGCTGACCGTCTGCAACATGTCGATCGAGGCCGGCGCGCGGGCCGGCATGATCGCTCCCGACGACACCACCTTCGCCTGGATCGAGGGACGGCCTTATGCCCCCAAGGGCGCGCTGTTCGACCGGGCCGTGGAGCATTGGCGCACCCTGCCCAGCGACGCGGGCGCCGTCTTCGACCGCGAGGTGACGCTGGACGCCGCCGACATCGCCCCGGCGGTGACCTGGGGCACCAGCCCGGAAACGGCGGTTCCGGTCACGGCGGCGGTTCCCGATCCCGCTGCGGAAGCCGATCCGGTGCGCGCCGGGCAGATGCGCAAGATGCTGGACTACATGGGCCTCGCCCCCGGCATGGCGCTGGAGGAGGTGGCCATCGACCGCGTCTTCATCGGCTCCTGCACCAACGCCCGGCTGGAGGATCTGCGCGCCGCCGCCGCGGTGCTGCGCGGCCGGCGCGCCGTGGTGCCGGGGCTGGTGGTTCCGGGCTCGGTCCCGGTGCGCCGTCAGGCGGAAGCGGAGGGGCTGGACCGCGTGTTCATCGACGCCGGGCTGGAGTGGGGGGAGCCGGGCTGCTCCATGTGCGTGGGCATCAACGGCGACCTCGTTCCGGCGGGGGAGCGCTGCGCCTCCACCACCAACCGCAACTTTCCCGGCCGCCAGGGGCCGAACGCCCGCACCCACCTGATGAGCCCGGCGATGGCCGCCGCCGCCGCCGCGACCGGCCGCCTCACAGATGTCCGCAAGCTGGGAGCCTCATGAATGGACCCCTTCGTCACGCTGACCGCGCCGGCGGTGCCGCTCGACATCGCCAACATCGACACCGACCAGCTTCTGCCCGCCCGCTTCCTGAAGAAGCCGCGCAGCGCCGGCTATGGCAATTTCCTGTTCCATGACGAGCGCAAGCCGGGCTTCCCGCTGGACGACCCGGCCTATGCAGGGGCCGCCGTGCTGGTAAGCGACCGCAATTTCGGCTGCGGCTCGTCGCGGGAGGGGGCGGTCTATGCGCTGGTGGATGGCGGGTTCCGCTGCGTCGTCGCCCCCAGCTTCGGCGACATCTTCGCCGCCAATGCCGCCAAGAACGGCCTGCTGACCATCGCTTTGCCGGAGGATGCGGTGGCGACGCTGCGACGCCAGCTTCAGGAGAAGCCGGGTTCCGCCGTCACTGTGGATTTGCCTGCCCAGACCCTGACCGGCCCGGACGGGCGGGCGCTGTCCTTCGCCATCGACCCCTTCAAGAAGGAATGCCTTGTCGAGGGGCTGGACGACGTGGCGCTGACCCTGCGCCACCAGGATGCCATCGACGCCTTCGACCGGTCGGACGCCGAGGCGCGGCCGTGGGTGGTGCCGGGGGCCTGAGAAAGGCTCCCGGACCTCAGTCTCGGCGCGGCAACGCGGTGCCGTTGACGGCGTGGTAGCTGCGGATCACCTGGCTGTCGTCCATCGCGCCTTCGCCGCGGCCGGAGGTCGCCAGGAACATCTGGTGGGCGACGGCGGCCAGCGGCAGGGCTGCCTTGGCGTCGCGCCCGGCCTCCAGCACGATGCCGAGATCCTTCACGAAGATGTCGACGGCGCTGGTGATGCCCGGCTCCGCCTCCAGCATGCGTGGACCGCGGTCCTTCAGCATCCAGCTGGAGGCGGACGACCCGCTCATGATCTCCAGCAGGACCTTCAGATCCACGCCGACCTTGGCAGCCAGCGCGAAGGCCTCCGCCACCACGGCGATGTGGACGCCGCAGAGCAGCTGGTTGACGGTCTTCACCGTGGCGCCCTGCCCCGGCTTTTCGCCGACATGGAACACCTTGTCGCCCATCGCGGCCAGGACCGGGCGCACCCGCTCCACCGTCTCCGCCGGGGCCGCCGCCATGATCGACAGCGTGCCCGCCACGGCCCCCACCACCCCGCCGGAAACGGGAGCGTCGACGAAGCGGCGCCCGGCCGCCTCCACCCGCTCCGCCAGGGCGGCGACCGCGCCCGGCGGACAGGTCGCCATCAGGATCACCGCCGCGCCGGCCGGCAGGGCCTCCAGCGCGCCGTCGGCGAAGAGGGCGGCGTCGGCCTGGGCGGCATTCACCACCATCAGCACCAGCGCGTCGGCCCCCACAGCCGCAGCAGCCGCGCCGGAGACACCCTTCCCGCCCGCACTCTCCAGCGTGCCGACACTCTCGGCCCGCACGTCGAAGCCCTGAACCTTGAAGCCTTTCGCCAGCAGATTGCGCGCCATGGGCATGCCCATGGAACCGAGGCCGATGAAACCGATTGTCGTCATCGCTTGAACATCCTTGGATTGGGCCTTGGATTGAGGTGCCGCCGGGTCAGTAGAGGATCGTCGCCGGTATGTAGGACACCAGCCCCAGCACGGTCAGCGCCACCAGATAGAATGGCCACAGCTCGCGCACGATGGCGCCGATGGGCTCGCGGGAGATGGCGGCGGAGATGAACAGGGTGGTGCCGATGGGCGGGGTGAACAGGCCGATGCTGAGATTGACCGCCATCATGATGCCGAGCTGGATCGGGTCCATGCCGATGGCGCCGCCGACCGCGACGAAGGTCGGACCCAGCAGCAGGATCGCCGCCGGCAGGTCGAGGAACATGCCCACCACCAGCATGATCAGGTTCATCGCCAGGATGATCAGCCACGGCTCCTTCAGCACGCTCTCCGCATAGGAAGCCACGGCGTTCGGGATGGCTTCGGTGATCAGCACATAGCCGACGAGGTTGGAGGCGGCGATCACCAGCATGACCACGCCCGTGGTCACGACCGTCCCGATCAGCGCGGCGTAGATGCGCTTCACCGTCAGGTCGCGGTAGATCAGAATGCTGACCAGCAGGGCATAGGCGACGGCGATGACGCTGACCTCGGTCGGGGTGGCGATGCCGAAGCGCAGCAGCACCAGGATGAAGGCCGGCATCAGCAGCGCCGGCAGCGCCGCGACGGTGGCCATTCCCAGCGCCCGCAGGCCGCCCTCGCTCTTCAGCAGGGGGAAGTTGCGCATGCGGCCGCTGACGTAGCAGACGATCATCATGCCGCCGGCCAGCATCAGCCCCGGCAGGATGCCGGCGAGGAACAGCGAGGCGATGGAGGCGTTCGACACCGCGGCATAGAGGATCAGCGGGATCGACGGCGGGATCAACCCGGCGATCACCGACGAGGAGGCGGTCGCCGCGGCGCCGAAGGCGGCGGGATAGCCCTCGCGCTTCTGCCAGGGGATCAGCATGGAGCCCAGCGCCGACGCCTCGGCCACCGCGGAGCCGGACACGCCGCCGAAGATGGTGGAGCCGACGACGGTGACCTGCGCCAGCCCGCCGGGATAGCGGCCGACCAGCGCCGCGGCGAAGCGCACCAGCTTCTGGCCCAGCGTGCCGCTCATCATCAGCGCGCCGGACAGGATGAAGAAGGGAATGGCCAGCAGCGGAAAGCTCTGGGTCGGCTGGAACAGCTTGATGACGGAAATGACGGTGGGAACGGAGCCCAGCGTCATCACGGCGGCGCCGGAACTGATGACCAGTGCGTAGCCGACCGGGAACGAGAGAAGCAGGAGAAGGCCGAAGACGGCGACCATCATGGCGGTCATATCTCTTCCTCCGACACATGGGCGCGGACGGACCGCGGATCCTCGGCGATCAGAAGTCGCAGGAAGGTGGTGACGGCGGTCAGCCCCACCCCGACGAATCCCGCGATCAGCGACAGGTAGGCCCAGCGGGCGCTGATGCCCGTCACCGGATAGATCTCGCTGCCGGTGATCTCGATGACGGCAAGGCCGATATAGGCGAGGTAGAAGAAGGTCGCCGCCACCACCACCTGCATCGCCAGCAGCAGCGCCCTTGCGGCCGAGCGCGGAAGCAGGTCCAGCAACAGCGTGACCGAGATGTGCGCGCCCTTCTGCGCGGCCAGCACCACGCCGCCCATCACCAGCCAGGGGAACAGAAGGTTCGGCAGTTCCGACGGCCAGCCCATCCCCTGGGTGGTGAAGTAGCGGACCACGACCTCGGCCCCCAGCGACAGGAACAACACGACCAGCGACAGGATCGACACCATGGCGGAGGCGGCGGAAATCGCGCCGTCGGCCGCCTGGAGAAGGGTGGCGGGAAGTCCCGCCACCACATGCTCCCGCTCGTGGGACACCGTCATCACGGCGTGGCCCC
>JBKHVJ010000141.1:0-11165 GCA_046570145.1 Alphaproteobacteria bacterium | reverse complement strand
GAACGGGTTGCCGATCGCCAGCACCCAGTCGCCGACGCGCATGGCGTCGCTGTCGCCGAAGGGCACGGCGACCAGCGGGTGGCTGGTCTTGATCTTCAGCAGGGCAAGGTCGGTCTTGCTGTCCTTGCCGACCAGCTCCGCCTTGATGTTGGTGTCGTCCTGCAGGATGACGGTGATCTCGTCGGCGTCCTGAACGACGTGGTTGTTGGTGACCACATAGCCGTTCTTGGCATCGATGACGAAGCCGGAACCCAGCGAGGTCGCCTTGCGCTGCGGCTGGTCCTGCTGCTGCTGGCGGTCGAAGAAGTCCCGGAAGAAATCCTCGAAGGGCGAGCCCGGCGGGAATTGCGGGATCTCCGGCCGCGGTCCCTGCTGACGCTGCGGCGCGCTCTGGCTGGTGGAGATGTTGACGACCGCCGGCAGCAGCTTTTCCGCCAGATCGGCGAAGCTGCCGGGCGCGTTGCGGTTGGGCGTCGCCGCCTGTGCCTGGGCCGGTGCGGCACCGGCGAAGGCGCCGACGACGGCGCCGCCGCCGATGACCGACGTCATGCCCCAGACGATGGCGGCGACCAGCGGCCGGACGCCCGCCTTACGCGGCCGGGCCCCGGCCACGGCGCCCCGCGCGGCGGGTTCGGATTTGGGTATGCGAATCAACGTGCTCTCCCTACCAGACGTCCGGCCGGTTCCATGGACGGGAGCGGCCGCCCAGTTCTGGGCCATATATGTGTTGGTCCAAGAGTATGGCCGCAAGATGGCGTGCCGGTCCAGTCGGCTCCAGCGGAAATCACAAGCCCGCCGAATTCTTCCCACACCTGGCGCACACCTTGGGCCCGGCAAAGCAACGGCCGGATCGGGGGAAACCCCGACCCGGCCGCTTGCCGCTCGTATGCGGACCTTCGGCCTTACTGCGCCGGAGCGGCGGCAGGGGCCGGCGGAGCCGCCTGGGGAGCGGCCTGCGCGGCGGCAGGAGCCCCTCCCGCCTGCGGACCCGGGCCGCTGAAGTAGCGGAAGAACTCGCCGTTCGGCGACAGCACCATGGTGGTGTCGTTGCCGTTCAGCGACTTCCGGTACGCCTCCAGCGAGCGGTAGAAGCCGTAGAAGCCGGGGTCCTGCGACGTCGCCTCGGCGATCAGCTTCAACGCGCTGTTGTCGCCTTCGCCTCGCAGGATCTGCGCGTCGCGCTGAGCCTCGGCGATGATCACCGTGCGTTCGCGTTCGGCGCGCGACTTGATCTGCTGCGACTGCTCCTGGCCCTGGGCTCGCGCCTCGGACGCCTCGCGTTCGCGCTCCGACCTCATGCGGGCGAAGATCGACTGGCTGGTCTCTTCCGGCAGGTCGGCGCGGCGGATGCGCACGTCGACGATCTCGATGCCGAAGCGCTTGGCCTCGTCGTTCACCTGCCCCTTGATGTCGGTCATGATGCGGGCGCGTTCGTCCGACAGGACGGCCAGCACCGTGACGTTGCCGAGCACGCGGCGCAGCGCCGAGTTGACGATGGAGTTCAGGCGCGTCTCCGCCACCGCCTCGGTTCCGGCGGTCTGGTAGAAGCGCAGCGGGTCCTGGATGCGGTAGCGGGCGAAGGCGTCGACGTCCAGGCGCTTCTGGTCGGCCAGGATCACCTGCTCCACCGGCGGATCGAGGTCGAGCACCCGGCGGTCGAGAAGGCGGACTTCCTGGATGAAGGGGATCTTGGCCTGCAGGCCCGGTTCCTGGATCACCCGGCGCGGTTCGCCGAACTGCAGGATCAGCGCCTGCTGGGCCTCGTTGACGGTGAACAGGGACGACGAGGCGACGATGCCGAGGGCGACGATGCCGATGCCGGCGATGGCGAGGGTGCGGTTCATGATGCGATCCTCCTCACTGGCCGGACATCAGCGGGTTCTGCGGCAGCGACGACAGCGGTTGGGGCTGCGTCTGCGTGCCGGGCCGCGGTCCGCCCTGGGTGCCGCCGGAGTTGGCCGGCGGAGCCTGGCGCGGCGCCTGCTGCGGGGCCGTCGTGGCGTTCGGGGCGAGTTGGTTCAGCGGCAGGTAGGGCACGACGTTCTGCGCCGATCCGTCCACGATGATCTTGTTCCGGCCGCGGAAAATCTCTTCCATCGTCTCCAGATACATGCGCCGGGCGGTGACGTCCTTGTTCAGCGCATAGGCCTCGTACACCTTGCGGAAGCGGTCGGCGTCACCCTGTGCCAGGCTGACCACCTGCTCGCGATAGGCCGACGCCTCCTGCACCAGACGTTCCGCTTCGCCGCGGGCGCGCGGGATGATGTCGTTGCGATAGGCTTCCGCCTCGTTGCGGGCGCGTTCGCGGTCGGCGCGGGCGCGCTGCACGTCGTTGAAGGCGTCGATGACCGGCTGCGGCGGATCGGCCTTCTGCAGCTGGACCTGGGTGATCTCGATGCCCGACTGGTATTCGTCCAGCATGGCCTGGAGCAGCTGGCGGGTCGAGGTTTCGATCTGCTGGCGGGCCTCGGTCAGGGCGGGCTGCAGGTCGGTGCGGCCGATGACCTCGCGCATCGCGCTCTCGGCGGCCTTCTTCACCGTCGATTCAGGATCGCGGATCTTGAACAGGAAGTTGCCGGCGTCCTTGATGACCCAGAACACCGTGAAATCGATGTCGACGATGTTCTCGTCGCCGGTCAGCATCAGCGACTCGTCCGGCACGTCGCGGTCGTTGCGGCCGCCACCCACGGAGGACCGGTAGCCGACCTCGATCCGGTTGACGCGCGTCACCTTCGGCAGCAGCACCGTCTCGATCGGCGACGGCAGGCGATACCGCAGGCCGGGCTGTTCGGTGCGCGTCCATTCGCCGAAGCGCAGGACCACGCCCTGCTCGTCCGCCTCGACGCGGTAGATGCCGCTGGCAAGCCAGATCAGCGCGAGCACGCCCACCACCAGGGCCACGCCCCGCCCGCTGCCGAAGCCGCCGGGCATGGCGCGGCGCAGGCGGTCCTGGCTCCGGCGCAGGAGATCCTCAAGGTCGGGAGGCTGCGGGCCGCCGCCGCCGCCGCCATTTCCCCCGCCCTGGGGCCGGCCCCACGGGTTGCCCGGGCCGTTGTTGCCCGGCGGGGGACCCCAGGGACCGCCACCGCCGCCCCCACCTTGATTGTTCCACGGCATCCGAGTGAGTCCCCCTTACTTTGCGATTCGTCCCATCATGTGGAAGCGCAATGGCATGGCCCCGCGCTTCCCTTTACCGATGTCCTCCGTCGGTCCTATAGTCCCCCATACCCTTCGGCAAGGATTCCACCAACGGATATCCGCCAATATCGGGAAGATAGCGGAGTTTTCAACCATGGCGCAGATCAGCGAAGCTCAAGTCATGCAGGCGCTGAAGACCGTCGTCGACCCGGACCGGGGCGGCGACATCGTCAGCTTGGGCATGTTGTCGGGCCTCGTGGTGCGTGACGGCCATGTCGCCTTCTCCATCGAAGTCGACCCCAAGCGCGGCGCCCAGGCGGAGCCGCTGCGCCACGCCGCCGAGAAGGCGGTGGACGCCCTGCCCGGCGTCCTGTCGGTCACCGCCGTGCTGACCGCCCACCGGGCTGCTCCCCAGGCGGCCCCGCAGCAGAGCCATTCGCATGGCGGGCACGGGCATTCCCACGGCCACTCCCATGGGCATTCCCATGGCGGGGCTCCGCAGGGCGACCCGCAGAAGCCGCTGGTCCCCGGCGTGAAGGCCATCGTCGCCGTCGCCTCGGGCAAGGGCGGCGTCGGCAAATCGACCACCTCGGCCAACCTCGCGCTGGCGCTGGCCGCCAACGGGCTGAAGGTCGGGCTGCTCGACGCCGACATCTACGGCCCGTCGATGCCGCGCATGATGGGGATTGCCGGCCGCCCCAACAGCCCCGACGGCAAGCGCCTGGAGCCGATGGAGAATTTCGGCGTCAAGGTCATGTCCATGGGCTTCCTGGTGGCCGAGGACACGCCGATGATCTGGCGCGGGCCGATGGTGATGAGCGCGCTGCAGCAGATGCTGCGCGACGTCAACTGGGGCACGCTCGACATCCTGGTGGTGGACATGCCGCCGGGCACCGGCGACGCCCAGCTGACCATGGCCCAGCAGGTGCCGCTGGCCGGCGCGGTGATCGTCTCCACCCCGCAGGACATCGCGTTGCTGGACGCCCGCAAGGGTCTGAACATGTTCCGCCGCGTCGATGTGCCGGTGTTGGGCATCATCGAGAACATGAGCTATTTCTGCTGCCCCAACTGCGGCCACCGCACCGACATCTTCAGCCACGGCGGCGCCCGCAAGGAAGCCGACGACCTGGGCATGGAGTTCCTGGGCGAGATCCCGCTGCACCTGTCGATCCGCGAGACCTCCGACCAGGGCCAGCCGATCGTGGTGTCGCAGCCGGAGTCCGAGCACGCCCAGTCCTACCGCCGCATCGCCACCCGCCTGTGGGAAAAGATCGGCGGCGGCACCGGCGGCCGCGCCGCGCCGCGCATCGTGGTGCAGTGAGGGGAGGGTGCTTCACCGCATGCCCCCTCCCTAGCCCTCTACCGCGATCGGACCGGCCTGCGGCCGGGCAAAGGCTAGGGAGGGGGCAATCGAAGCCGTCCCTCACCCATACCGCCGCAGCGCCTCCACCGTCAGCCCCAGGCCGACGGAGCCGAAGATGTTGCCTTCCACCACCCGCGCGTCCGGCGCCTCGGCCAGGATCGCCGCGCGCACCTGCGGCAGCAGGGTGGAGCCGCCGGTCAGGAACACCGCGTCGATGCGGTCGGCGGTGACGCCCGCATCCGTCAGACACTCGCGGATGCGCGAGCCGATGCGGGCGGCCAGCGACCCGGTGGCGCGGTTCAGCGCCTCCCGGTCCACCGCCAGCGCCAGATCGCCGTCGCCCCAGTCCAGCTCCAGCTCCGTCGCTTCATGGTCGGACAGGGCGATCTTGGTGCGCTCGACCGCCATCGCCAGCGCGTGGCCTTGGCGGTGCTCGACGACGCCGATCAGGCGCTCGATCTTCTCCGGCTCGGCGGAATCGCGCTGCAGCCGCTCCAGCTCGGCCATCGCCTTGGCGGTGTAGAGGAAATTGATCTTCGACCAGGTCGCCAGATCGAAATAGATGCTGCGCGGCGCCAGCAGCCCGGCGCGCTTCATCGCGCTGCCCAGCCCGAGTTCCGGCATCGCGGTGGCGAGGCTGAGATCGCGGTCGAAGTCGGTGCCGCCGACGCGGATGCCGTCGTTGGCCAGGATGTCGCCGGCCCGGTCGGCCTTGCCGCGCCGCTCCGGCCCGATGCGCACGACCGAGAAGTCCGACGTGCCGCCGCCGATGTCGGCGATCAGCGCCAGCTCCTCGCCTGCCACCTGCTGCTCGTAATCGAGCGCGGCGGCAATGGGTTCGAACTGGAAGGAGACGTTGCGGAAGCCGGCGGCCCGCGCGATCTGGCCGAGCGTCTCCTCCGCCGCGGCGTCGCCGGCCGGGTCGCCGTCGACGAAATGGACCGGCCGCCCGACCACCACGTCACCCAGTTCGCCCCCCAGCGCCTGCTCGGCCCGCGCCTTCACCAGATCGAGGAAGGTGCCGATCACCGCGCGGAAGCTGATGCGGCCCTTGCGGAGTGCCGTGTCGGCGTCGATCAGGTCGGTGCCGAGCATCGACTTGATCGAGCGCATCAGCCGCCCTTCGACCCCCGACACATAGGCGTCGATGGCCTCCTGGCCGATGGTGGTCCGGTCATGCTCGAAATCGAAGAACACCGCCGTCGGCAGGGTGGTGCGCGTCCCGTCGAGCGTCAGCAGCCGGAAGCCGCCGGCGTCCCGCACGCCCAGCGTCGTGTTCGAGGTGCCGAAATCGAGTCCGCACGCCGTCATGTCCCGCCTCCTGCCCGGATGACCGCTGCGGCCACCCGCCGCACCGGAAAAGGGGCGAGCGTATAACGGCTCCCGGCCACCGGATCAAGGCCGCAAGATGAGGACCGCAAGATCAGGGCGGGCCGGATCACGCACGCTGCCGGACCGTCGGATGCGGCGTCACCAGACGTGTCGCGTCCGCCCGTCGCCCAGCGGACGGCTGGCCAGCACGACCGGCAGCAGGAACAGGGTCAGGTTGGTCCAGGAGAAAGGGCGGCGCGGCGGCTTCGGTTCGATCCAGCCGCCGCTGGCGCCCTGATATTCCGGCATGGCGGCCATCACGCCGCCCGAGGTGGCGGGGGCGGAGCGGTTCTGGAACATGTCCCGCTCGATGGTGTGGGCGAGCGCCCGCTCGGTCAGTTGCGGGGCCATGGCGTTGCTGACCGCGGCGATGCGGGCCTCGGTGCCGACGAACTGCTCGCGCTGGGGGTTGCGGGCCAGCGACAGGATGGCGGCGGCGACCTCCTCCGGCGGATGGATGGGGTTCAGTGGCTTCACCGCCCTGCCGGTGTAGTTGGCGGCGTGCTGCCACAGCGGCGTGTCGATGGAGGCCGGCATGACCATGCAGACATGGATGCCGGGCTCGTCCACCAGTTCCTGCCGCAGCGATTCGGAAAAGCCGCGCACCGCGAACTTCGCCGCGGTGTAGGGGGTGGCATAGCGCTGGCCGATGTTGGACACCATCGACGCGGTGTTGATGATGATGCCTTCCCCGCGGTCGAGGAAATGGGGCAGCACGGCGCGGCAGCCATGGACGGTGCCCATGAGATCGGTGCGTACCACCTGCTCGAACACCTCGTCGGGGATGTCCTCGAAGCGGCCGAAGGCGATGACGCCGGCATTGTTCACCCAGATGTCGATGCCGCCGAAGGCCTCGACGGCGCGGTCGGCCAGATGCTGCATGGCGCGCTGGTCGGTGACGTCGGTCGGCACCACCATCGCCCGGCCGCCGGCCTCCACGCATTCCTCCGCCACCTCGTGCAGGGCGGCCATCCGCCGGGCCGCCAGGATCACCGCCGCACCCTGACGCGCGAACTCCAGCGCGGTCGCCCGCCCGATGCCGCTGGACGCGCCCGTGATGACCACCACCTTGTCGTCAAGACGCTTCGCCATGACCGCAATCCTTTCGTCGAAATCCCGTCGTTGGGCCGTACAACAGCGCGGCTTGACGAAAATCTCGGGGTCTGGAGAAGCGGGCGCGAACCGGCTACAGTCACAGGCGGAGTAAGGATTTCGTCCTCAACGATGGTGGAGCGGGCGCAGTGCCGGCGAGAGAGCTTGACGTGAAGGGGCTGCATTGCCCGTTGCCCATCCTGCGCACCAGGGCGTTGCTGGACCGCATGGAACCGGGGGAGGAGCTGGTGGTCCATGCCACCGATCCGGCCTCCGTCATCGATTTCAAGCATTTCTGCAACACGACCGACAACGCGCTGCTGTCGCACGAGACGCAGCCGGACGAGGTCCACAAGACCGTCTTCGTCTACCGCATCCGCCGGGGTGGCTGAGGCGCCCGCCCTCCCCCTCCCCGCCGTTCCGCGAAAGGTTCCACCCGATGCCGCTTCCCCCCGCCTCCCCGCCGCCCCTGCGTCCCGGCGCCGTGATCCACGGCCCCGGTTCGTACGGCGTCGACGCGCTGCTGGACGGCTTCGTTGCGGAGCTGAAGCGGCGCGGCTTCCGCGTCGGCGGGCTGGTGCAGCGCAACCACGGGCCGGGCGACGACTGTGCGGAGCGGATGGAGCTGGTCGACGTCGCGACCGGCCGCGCCTATGACATCACCCAGCGGCTGGGCCGGGAATCGCAGTCCTGCCGCGTCGATCCCACCGGCGTGGCGGAAGCCAGCCAGGCCATCCGCAACGCCGTTGCCTCGAACGTCGACCTGCTGGTGGTCAACAAGTTCGCCGGGCTGGAATCGCACGGCGACGGCCTGTCGGACGAGATGCTGACGGCCATCGCCGAAGGCATCCCGCTGCTGACCAGCGTCGGCAGCCGCTATCTCAACGAATGGCAGACCGCCACCGGCGGCTTCTGCGACCTGCTGTCGCCGACCGCCGACGCGCTGTGGCGCTGGTGGGGGCCGCAGCGGATGTACCCGGATCTGGTGCAGGGCGTCGCCGATGCCGAGGTCCGCCGCGTCGTCACCGGCGACAAATGGGTCCTGGTGGAAACCGATGAGGGGCTCGGCCTCGCCGCCCGGCAGGCGCCCGGGGCGGACGACGCCCCCGGGCGCTGGGCCGGCCGCTCCTTGCGCGATCTGGCCGCCATGGCCGCGCAGTCCTGGGATCCCCTGGAGATCGCGGTGGGCGTCGCGGCGCTGAACGCCCACTACAACCGTCCCGACGTGGCCGGCGTCCCCGGCAACGGGCTGGACCTGTTCGCTTCGGTGGAGGGGCGCGTCGTGGTGGTCGGCGGTTTCCCGCAGGTCGCCCGCCGGATGCCGCGCGCCCAGGTGATCGACATGACCCCCCAGGAGGGCGAGCACCCGGAGGCCGCCTGCGACTGGCTTCTGCCGGGCTCGGAAGCGGTGGCCGTCACCGCGTCGGCCTTCGCCAACCGCACACTGCCCCGCCTGCTGCGGGTGTCGGCCGGGGCGCGGGTGGCGATGATCGGCCCCGGCACGCCGCTGACCCCGCGCCTGTTCGACTACGGCGTGGACGTGCTGGCCGGGTTCGTCGCCACCGACCGCGAGGCGGTGGTCCGCACCATCGCCGGCGGCGGCGGCTCGCGCGATTTTCATCCCCATGGCCGGATGGTCACGCTGCACCGGCCACCCCACTCTTAACAGAACAAGAATACCGGAGGAGTAGAGACCCCATGGCCGATCTGGACCACCAGACCCGCATCGAACTGGAAGCCGCCGCCTTCCGCGGCCTTGTCGAGCACCTGCGCAAGCGCACCGACGTGCAGAACATCGACCTGATGAATCTCGCCGGCTTCTGCCGCAACTGCCTGTCCAAATGGTATGCGGCGGCGGCCAAGGAGCGCGGCGTCGCGCTGTCCGACGAGGACGCCCGCATCGCCGTCTACGGCATGCCCTATTCCGAATGGAAGCAGAAGCACCAGAAGGACGCCACCCCCGAGCAGCAGCAGAAATTCGAGGACACCAAGCCGCTGCACGCTGAGATCAGCGGGCACCGGTAAGGCGCTGCGGCCTGGAGTCGCCCCCTCCCTTCTCGGAACTGGAATCCCGGGACGGGAGGGGCGCCGGCTCAGGCGCTGATCGAAAAGGGCTGCACCACCGCCTGGAACTCGGCCATCGCCTCGCAGGCGTCGGAATGCGCGGCAAGCGCCGGCCAGCGCGTCCGGTCGAAGACGCGGGGATGCGCTTCGCCGACGAAGCGCAGGGCACAGCCGACGGCGATGTCGGCATGGCCGATCCGCTCGCCGAACCACCAGGGCCCCGCCGCGGCGGCACGGTCGGCCTCCAGCACGTCGAGGACGGCGCCGATCTGGCCGGTGCAGCGCTCCACCCACAAATCCGACCGTTCCTTGTGCAGGACCCGTTCATAGACGAGGCTGACCGCCTTGTCCGCCAGCCCGGTCGCCAGCGCGCAGAGCTTGAGCGCCCGGCGCCGCTCCGCACCCTGGCGGGCGATCAGCGCCCGGTCCGGTCCGGCGGCCTCGTCGAGATGGTCGAGGATGGCGCCGCTCTCGATCAGCACCTCCCCGTCGTCCAGCACCAGCGTCGGCACGCGCTTCAGCGGGTTGAAGCGCGCGACCTCCGCCGCATCGGAGAAAACCGACCAGGGCCGGTGCTCGTAGGCCATGCCGTAGAGCCGCAGTGCGACGGCGACGCGGCGGACGAAGGGCGAGTCATACTGTCCGATCAGGATCATCGACGGTTCCCCAGGCTGATGTCGTCCACAATGCTGGACCACGCCACATATCCTAAACCGGATCGTTCCCGCAGACGCATTCTTATGGCGCGGTTCAGTCCCGCGCCACGATGGGGGTCAGCTTGTACCGGGCGGCGATGCTCTCCAGCCGGCCGTCGGCCTTGATCGCGGCGACGAAGGCATTGACCCGCTCCAGCCATGCCGCGTCGCCGGGCGCCACCGCATAGGCGTAGGGCGTCGGCTGGACCGGCGTGTCCGGCACGACCAGCCGCGCCCAGGGATGGAAGGCCAGCATGCGCTGGCCATAGGGATAGTCGGTCAGGAAGGCGTCGGCACGGCCGGCCTGGACCTCTTCCTCGCGCTCCTGCGGGCGGGTGACGGCGACGATGCGGGCGGCCTTCATCGCGCTACGGGCGTAGCCGTCCATATAGGTGTCCTTCTGCACCGCCACGACATTGCCGCCGCGGTCCAAATCCTCCCAACGGCGGATCGTGTCGTTGGTCTGGGTGGTCACCGCATAGATGCCGCTGCGCAGATAGGGCTGGCTGAAGGCCACGCGCTGGGCCCGCGCCGGGGTGGCGCCGATGGCGAACATGCCGATGTCGCAACGGTCGGCCAGCAGATCGTCGATGAAGCGGGGAAAGCTGCTTTCCACCACCGTCAGCTGCACACCGAGATCGTCGGCGAAGGCCTGTGCCAGTTCTGCGTCCAGCCCTTCCAGAGCGCCGGTCCGCGGATTCCGGAACGAAATCGCGTAGTAATCAGGCCAAGAGCAGACACGAAGTTGCTTCTGTTCTGAAATTTTCTGAAGTCTCCCTTCCTGCGCCATTGCCGGAGCGGTGTTGCCCACAGCCAGAAGGGACAGAAATGTACAGCAGACAGCCCAAAGGATCCGCGTCGCCATGTCACACCTTTCGTTAACCACTCGCCCCTGTTCTTCGTCACAGCCGCGCAATGCCATGCGGCTGGGGCGGCATCTTAGCATCGACCGGTTGCAAACGGCAGTGGATGCTTGGCGTATGGTCGGCGTACCTGCTATTGTCGCGAGCGCCAATGTCGGCCAGGCACCGGGCCAAGTGCGGATGGCCACGCCTGCCCGACCCAACCCGTTCGACCACACCTGACCGTCCGGAACGCACGCCCTGTCCTCGCCCCCAGCAAAAGCGGATCTGAAGGGTCTTTTCCAAAAGCGCGGCGGCATCATCGCCTTTGCCCTTCTGGCCGTCTTCGCCCTGCTGGTCAACCAGGGGCAGCAGTTGATCTCCGCGCGCAAGGCGGCGCTCGACACCGCGGAGGTCAATCTCGCCAGCCTCGCCGCGGCGCTGGAGGTATCGACCACCCGCACGGTGCAGTCGGTGGACGTCACGCTGTCGGCGATCGTCGATTCCCTGTCCGACGCCAGCTGGACGGGCGAGGATGGCTGGCCCGGTCCCGATCTGCCGGCGCTCCTGACCGACCGGCTGCGGCGGTCGCCGCACTTG
>JBKHVJ010000140.1:0-9245 GCA_046570145.1 Alphaproteobacteria bacterium | reverse complement strand
GATTAAACAGCCAAGTCGCTGTTTTCTTTATCCGTTTCCCCTTCAGCGCCGCGCTTCGTTCAGCGCCCCGCCGTCGGTGGACCGGGTTATAGGCGCCCGCCCCCAAAACTGGCAAGCGGTTTTTTGCCGATCATTGCACTTTTATGTTTGATGCCCGGACGAATGGTTTCGTCAGAGCAGGCCAAGCGCCCGCAGCTCCGCCGCCATGTCGGCCGGCAGTTCGTCCCCCGCCCCGCTCGCCGCGGACAGATCCTGGGGAGCGGCGTCCGCCGTCAGATAGCGCCAGCCCTGGAACGGGCGGTGCGCGGTCGGCACCGTCGGGACACGGTCGGCGGCGAGATGCAGGGTGCAGTAGCTCTCCCCCTCCTCGTCCGTATCGGTGTCGATGGCCAGGATGGGCTGGCGGACCAGCACACTGCCCTTGATCACCCAGTAGATCGAACCGCCGGCCAGCAGCTCGTCGCCGCGCTTGGGCAGGCGGCGGGTGTAGACGGGGATGCGGGTCTCGCCGCCGGCAGTGATGGCGGCGCGGCGGTCCTGAAGCTCCGCCAGATGGTCCAGATCGCGGACACCGACGGCGAGCTTGATGAGGTGGAGAGGCATGAAGGCTGTGACGTCTCTGACGTGAAGGACGGAAGAGCCCATAACATAGCGCGCTATGCGCGAATGTCCCCCGCCTTCAGAGAGGGTCGTTGCGATCCTGGCGTCCGACCGGCCGGGCATGGCCGATGATGGCGCTGAAGCCGAACAGAAGCAGCAGGACACCCATGATGATCTCGACACCGCAGATCAGGCGCACCGGCCCGGACACCGGATGGATGTCGCCATAGCCGACGGTGGCGAAGGTCACAATGGAGAAATAGATGCCCTCGGCGAAGCTGATGTCGCGCCGGACACCCTCGATCACGAAGTTCGGCTCCGCCATGAAGCGGTCCATGATGGTGTAGACGGCGCCGAACAGGATGATGCAGAGGGAATAGAAGGTCAGGAAGGCGAAGGCCGGCAGGACGAGGCGGGCCGATTGCTGGAAGAAGCCTTCGAACAGCAGGCCGGCATCGAGCAGGAAGATGGCGATGTCCCGCGACACCAGCGCCACGATGGCGGCGATGGCCGACATGGCCAGCAGGAAGACGGCGCCGACCGCCTGCGCTTCCATATCCTGTGCCGGCACCAGGAAGGTCAGGGCGCCGATGCCCCAGACCGGCGCCATCCACAGGAAGATGCGGTCGAAATGGCCGCCCTCCCTTAGCCGCCGCGACATCACGATCCGCCGGATGTCCTCCGCCCGCCACCAAGCGCCGCCCAGGAAGGCGATCAGCGGCAGCACGAAGGCGATGCCCTGGGCCAACGGGTTGATGTTGTGGAAATTGCTTTCCAGGAAGAAGACGAAGATGCAGGCATAGACGCCGATGAAATTGGTCAGCGCCAGCGTGAAGAACTGGCTGCCCGGAAACAGGTAGTGGAAGGCGCCGACCACCAGGCCGACCGACCCCAGCAGGACGAAGGTCAGGTTGCCCGAGACCGAGCGGATCGACAGCGCGATCAGGCCCAGCAGCAATGCCGTCAGCAACGCCCCGCCCAGCCAGGATTTGGACGCGCCCCGGCCGCCATGGGAACCGGTGGGAGGCGCCGCGGAAGACGGGCTGGCCGTCCGGGGACGGCGGTCGGGAACGATCTGGTCCATGGGGCGGCAAACCGGAACTGGAGCTGGCGCCGTCGCCGACGCCACGACGAAAGTCTTACTCCACACTTATAGCGGTTCGCCCGCCCCAACCGTCAGTGTTTTCCGCAGCTGCGACAAGGTGCGGAGCCTTGCCACGCTCACCAGCCGCTGGTGGCGAGCCACCGGTTGACCATGTCGAGCCGGTCCCAGCCCCAGAAGGGCTCGCCATCGACGATGACGAAGGGAGAGCCGAAGACGCCGCGCTCCACCGCATCGTCGGTTTCCGTGCGCAGCCGGTCCTTGACCATCGGATCCTGCAGCGCGGCAGCCACCGCCGCCCGGTCGATGCCCAGGCCGCCCAGCGTCCGGCCGGCGATCTCCGCCACCGTTTCGGCCGGGCCGATGTCGCGCCCTTCGGCGAAATGAGCATGATAAAGTGCGCGGGCCAGAAGTTTCGCCTGCTCCGGATGGTTATCGGTCAGCCAGTAGAAGGCGCGCGAGGCGGCGACGCCGTTGACCGGAGCCGAGTCGGGAAAGGTGAAGGGCACGCCGGTCAGCCGGGCGATGCGGCCGACGTCATGGGTCAGATACTCGCCGCGCAACGGCTGCTGCAGGTTCGGCTTCATCCCCGTCACCTTGAAGATGGCGCCGAGCAGGACCGGACGCCAGGTGACGGCGCGGCCATGCCTGGCCGCAAGTTCGTCGATGCGCAGGCTGGCGAAATAGCCGTAGGGCGAGGCGAAATCGAAATAGAAATCGATGGGATCCGGCACGCGCGTTTCCTCTCCGCTGCTTGATCGGGCAGGTTTTGCGGAAAGGCTAACGCGGGCGGGAATCGGCGTCCAGGGGGCGTCGGGGGGAGGACGGCCCCGCTCCCCGGCTCGGGACCGGTCAGACCGTGCGCACCTTGGCGTCGAAGACGTAGCCGGCACCGCGTTCGGTCTTGATGATGCGGGGCTCCTTCGGGTTCGCTTCGATCTTGCGGCGCAGGCGCAGGATCAGCACGTCGATGGAGCGGTCGAACACCTCGGCCCCGTCGACGCGGGTGAGGTCGAGCAGCTGGTCGCGGGTCAGCACCCGCTGCGGCCGCTTCACGAAGGCGGCGAGCAGGCCGAACTCCGCCTTGGTCAGCTCCACCTCGCGCCCCTCCTGCCCGCGCAGGCGCTGGGCGGTGAGGTCGAGTTCCCAGTTGGCGAACTGCACGACGGCGCGCAGTTCGTCCGGGTTGCGCGGCGGACGGGCGTCATTTGAAACGCGGCGCAGCACCGCCTTGATGCGGGCCAGCAACTCGCGCGGGTTGAAGGGCTTGGTCAGGTAGTCGTCGGCGCCCAGTTCCAGCCCGACGATGCGGTCGACGTCCTGGTCCTTGGACGACAGGATGATGACGGGGATCTGCGATTCGGTGCGGATCTGACGGACGAGGCCCAGTCCGTCGCCGTCGGGCAGGCGCAGATCGCAGACCACGAGGTCGACAGGATCGCCGTCCAGGGCCTGCTTGGCCGAAGCGGTGTCGTGCGCCGTGGTGACCCGGTAGCCTTCCCCCGCCAGATATGAGGCCAAAAGCTCCCGAATCGGCTCATCGTCGTCGACCGCGAGAATGTGCATGCCTGTTACCTCCCCAAACCTTCTTATCTCACGCGCGAGCGCCACGCAATGCGTTACAACCCCGTAACGGGTGCGGCCTCCTGCCCCTCCTTGTGAGTTGGCTGAAATCGCATTCTGCACCGGCGACACAAAATCACCCTTTCCCGGACATTAACCAGAAACACGATGCGGTTTAAATGCCGACCATCGAACAGGGGACGGCTGCCCACACGGAGGGCGCCGGACCAATGCAGTGATGGGGGAAGCACAGCCATGTCGAACGTCGATCATTGCCTGGAGCGTCTGGCCCTGCTCGACCGCGCCGATCGCCTGCTGAACGAGGTGCGGGTCTATGGACAGCACGGGTCGATCCGCGAAACGCTGGCACAGCACCGGCTGCTCCTGGGCGAGGCGAGGCGCCACCTCGACTCGGCGCGCTCGGTCGGCCGGTTCGGCTGACGGGGAGCGAGAGACCGCAACGATGTCCGGCTGCAACGCCCCGGCGCCGCTGGCGCCGCCCCAGCGCGCCCCGTCCCCGACTGCCAGGACGGCACGGCGCCTGCCCGCCGACGGCAACCGCCGTCCGGCGCAGGAGCGTTGCGCCCACCATTCCCCACACCATACGCCCTGCGGACCGGCCGCCCTGCCCCGTCCGGCCGCGCCGGCTCCCGCACCGCTGTGGCATATGATGATGGAACGCTGGCTGACGGCCGCGCCCTGACGGCATCTGCCTCCCGGCACCCGGTCGCCGGACTGCGACGCTCTCCCTATTCCCGCCCGATTTCATGCCTAAGCCGGTGATCGGGAGTCACAGAAACGGAGAGACCCATCATGACCCGCGCCATCCTTCTCGTCTCCACCGCCCTGCTGATGGCGGCACCGGGCGCCCTGGCGGCGACCGGAACGGCCGATGGACCTGGTGGCAATGGACCGGGAAGCGGGCAACTGGCGCTGACGAGGGTCCTGCTGTCCACCGGCGGCGTCGGCTATTTCGAATATGAGGCGACGGTGACCGGCGATGCCGACCTGTCGCTGGAAGTGCGGCGCGATCAGGTCGACGACGTGCTGAAGAGCATCGTGGTCTATGACGACAAGGGCGGTGTCGGCACCATCGGCCTGCCCGGGGCGGAGCCGCTGGACACCGCCTTTCGCGAACTGCCCTTCTCGCCCGGCGACCTGACCTCCCCCGCGGCGCTGCTGAGCGCCATGCAGGGGGCGGAGGTGACAGCCGGCGGATCGCGCCAGCTGACCGGCCGGCTGATGTCGGTGACCGAGGAGACGGTGCGGCTGCCCGGCAACGACGGCGCCACCGCCACACGGCACCGGGTGACACTGATGACGGCGGAGGGCCTGCGCCAGCTGGTGCTGGAGGAGGCCGACACGCTGCGCTTCACCGATCCGGCGGTGCAGGCCCAGATCGACAAGGCGCTGTCGGCGGTGGCGGACAATGCCCGGCGCGAGCGGCGGCGGCTGACCGTGCACAGCAACGCGCCCCGCGACACCCAGGCCGCCGGCGAGCGCCGCGTCCGCGTCGGCTATGTCGCGGCGACTCCGCTGTGGAAGGCGACATACCGGCTCAGCCTGGGCATGGACGGCGCTGCTGCACAGGAAGGGAAAGGCGCGCTGCAGGGCTGGGCGGTGCTGGAGAATCTCAGCGGCGAGGACTGGCGCGGCGTCGACCTGACGGTGGTGTCGGGCAACCCGGTCACCCTGCGCCAGGCGCTCTACACGCCTTATTTCGTCGAGCGGCCGGAAGTGCCGGTGGAGGTCCTCGGCCGGGTGCTGCCCAGCGCCGACGAGGGCACGGTGACCCTTGACGAGGCCCGCGCGGCGATGCGCCCGCAGGCGGAATCGTCGCGGGCCGCCACCATGGCCGCCCCTCCCCCACCGATGGCGGCCGCTCCGGCTCCGATGGCCGGGTCGCCGGGCCAATCGCTGGCGAAAACCGCACCTTATGGTTCCGCCGCCGGGACGCCGGCCGTCGCCGCCGTGCGCAGTGCCGAGGCCGGCGCCGCCGAGGGCGCCCAGGTGCTGTTCCGCTATCCGCAGCCGGTTACCGTGCCGAACGGCGGGACCCTGATGATGCCCATCGCCGCGCGCGCCCTGCCGGTGGAGCGGGTGGCGCTCTACCAGCCCGCCAGCGATGACCGCCACCCGCTGGCATCGCTGCGGCTGCGCAACGACGGCGACACCGCGCTGCCGCCGGGGCTGCTGACCTTCTACGACCGTGCTTCGAAGTCGGATGGAAGCGGCGCCGCGGCCAGCGCCTATGTCGGCGACGCCCGCATGGCGACGCTGCCGGCGGGCGACAGCCGGCTGCTGTCGTTCGCCGTCGATCAGGCGGTGACCATCGACCGCGAGGAGAAGCCGGGGAGCCGCCTGTCCCGCGCCACCATCGCCGACGGCGTGCTGACCCTGTCGGTGACCGACCGGCAGAGCACGACCTACACCGTCGCCGGCGCTCCCGACGCGGACCGCAGCCTGATCATCGAGCATCCGCGCCGCCACGGCTGGGAACTGGCCGAACCGGCGGGCGGCAAGCCGGACGCGACCGCCGCCGCCTATCGCCTGCCGCTGACGGTGCCGGCCGGCAAGACGGTGACGCTGAGCGCCACGCTGGAACGGCCGCGGCAGGAGCGGATCGTCCTGACCGACCTGACGGCCGACCAGATCGCCGCCCGCGCCGACGCGGCCGAACTGCCGGCGGAGGTGCGTCAGGCGCTGACCGTGCTGGCCGGCCTGCGCGCCGCCGTCGCCGAGAAGGAGCGCCGCATCGCCGATCTGGAGCGCGACCGGGCGGAGCGCATCGCCGACCAGGACCGCCTGCGCGAGAACCTGAAGGCCCTGCCCGCCGGCAGCGACCTGCACAAGCGCACGCTGGCCAAGATGGCGGAGGCCGAAAACCGCCTCGACGCGCTGGCCCGCGACCTCACGACCGCCCGCGGCGAAGCGGAGGCCGCCCGCCAGACCCTGCGCGAGCGGGTGAAGGCGCTGGCGATCTGAGGAACTCGGCAGTCGCTTGAAGCCCCACAAGGGGAGAAGGGCTACTCGCCTCGGGAGGTCGCGCTCCCTTGGCGCCTCCCTCACCCGGCGCGGTCGAGTTGTTTGAGGAAGCCGATGTAGCGGTTGATGTCCTCCATCCGCCGGGCATGGTCGTTCAGGTCGGACAGGCGGCCTTCGATGGCCTTCTGGGCCCCCTCCACCTCGTCGATGACGGCGTTGATGTCGGTCTGCAGGGCGTGGGCCGCGGTGGCGGCCTCGTCCATGCGGACGCTGGTGTCGTCCAGCTGGCTGCCGACCGAGCGGACGGAGGTCACCACCTGATCGATGGCGCGGCGGGTGTCGCCCAGCGTCTGCTTGGTGTCGTTGGCGAGCTTGCGCACCTCCGCCGCGACCACCGCGAAACCGCGACCGGCCTCGCCGGCGCGGGCGGCCTCGATGGTGGCGTTCAGCGCCAGCAGGTTGGTCTGGCTGGCGATGCCGTCGATCACCGACAGGACCTTCTCGATGCTCTTCACCACGGTGGACAGCTGGTTGAACTCGCGGACCAGCTCCTCCTTCCGTTCGGCATGGCCGTCGAACAGGCTGGCGTGACGGTTCAACGTCGCCTCGATGGCGGACATGGAGCCGCCGATGCGCGCGGCATAGCTGGCGGTTTCCTGGACGCCGCTGTTCAGCGTGACCAGGGCGTCGAGATAGCTGTGCATCCGCTCGATCACGCTGTTGCGGATACGGCTCAGCAGCTCCAGCCGGTTGTAGCGGGTGGCGATGAAATAGCTCTGGAACCGGGCGTAATGGACCGGAAAGCGGTCGACCATGTCGTCGGAGAAGGCGGTGCCGGGTGGGACCTCGAAGAACATCAGAGCCGACAGGGTCTGGTTGATGTTGATGCCCAGCAGTTCGCCGAAGGTGGAGAAGCCGGCGGCGGCCAGCCCGTCGAAGGCATGCACCCGCGACAGCTGGTCCGGGTTGTTCAGACGGCGCAGGATGCAGTCGTTCAGGATGGCACCCACCGGCCGCGGCTTTCCGCGCAGATAGGCGGTGAGGTCGTCCTCCGTCTGGCGGACGAAGTCGGTGGCCTCCACCAGACACAGAGAATCGCCGGGGTTGACGTCGCAATAGAAGCCGACCTCCCCCTTCTCGAAATCGAAACCGGAGATGGAGCGGACGAACAGCTCCCCCTCCATCTCGATGGCGAAGGTGTTCTTGGCGAGCTTGGCCGGAAGCTCCTGCGGCTTGCAGCGCAGCGCCTTGGCCAGCGCGTCGATGAAGCTCACCACCTCGAAGCCATCGCGGTCGATCACGCCGCGCACGATGCGGCGCATCGGGTCCGCGTCCACCACGGCGAAACGGGTCTGGGTCGGGCGGAAGTTCTGCGACTTGAAGATGCCGTAACGGATGCCGGGCGCCATCTTCAGGAAGATGGTGAGCGCCGCATTCTCCAGCACGCGCTGGCCGTCGAACAGCCGGGTGTTGCGGAAGTCCAGCGTGCCGCCGGCCGAGCCGCCGATGAACAGGCAGGGGAAATGGCCGGAGCGGTAGACCGCCTCCATGAACCAGCTTTCGCTGGCCGACAGCCCGTCGATGAAGGTCAGCGCCACCGTGTCGTGGCTGTCGACCGCGAAGGGAACCCGGACACGGTCCAACTCGCCGCGGATCGCCTCCACCCGTGCCGGGACATCGCGGGTCGGCCGGCCGCCACGCAGATCCTCGCAATGCAGCGGGACGGTGTGGACGCTGATCCCCGCGAACAGGCGCGGGCTGAAGGATTGCAGGACCACGCTGTCCCAGCGGTCGCCGGCCTTGCGGTAGAGCGGCTGTCCGTCCGCCGCGCACAGCTCGCCCGCGGTGGAGACCAGCACCAGCTGCGTGGCCTGCGGCAGGGCGGAGCGGACCGCGTGGGAGGTGGCCGCGAAATCGACATGCGGCGAGACGAAGCCGACCACCAGCGCCGGGGCGCCGGCGGCGAAGCCCAGTCCTTCCAACGCCGCGGCATCGATTTGCGCTGCCGGCAGACACAGGCTGCGGATCGGCGCCTCCGCCGGTGCGGCCGCCGTCGAAACGGTTGCACCGGCGGACGGGGCGGCGCCTGTCACCGTACCGGGGGAGGCTGCGGACTCGGAGCGGAAAATGGACAGCATGGTCGGCAATTCCTCGGTCGTCTTGTTGTTTGATTCCGCACGCCAGCCGCGTCGATCATTCCACCGACGCCCTGCCGCCGGATATTTTGTGGATAGCTTAGCGTCCAACCGGTGCCTCCGCTCATCCGGGGAACTCCCTATCGGGCCGTGGCATGGGGTCGCACGCCTCGATGGGCCGGCAAGCGATTCCGCTTGTAGGGCCAGCGGAACATTGGCATAAGGCAATCCATAGGCCTGGGGTGCCGTGCGGTGGTCGCGCGGCTGAGAACACACCCATCGAACCTGTCTGGGTAATTCCAGCGAAGGGAGCCGCCGCATGATCCATGCGCCAGATCCGTATTCTTTTTCCGGTTCCGAATCCGGCATCCGTCCCTCCGTCGCCGTCATCGGTGCCGGCTGCATCGGCCTTGCCATCGCCTGGAGGCTGGCGTCGGCCGGCTGCCGCGTCGATCTGTTCGAACGGGGGCAGGCGGGCCGCGGCGCCACCCATGCGGCCGGCGGCATGCTGGCCGCCTGCGTCGAAACCGAACCGGGAGAGGACGGGCTGCTGCCGCTGACCCGCGCCTCGCAGGCGCTGTGGCCGGACTTCGCCCGCGCTCTCGAAGCCGCAAGCGGCATGACGGTGGACCTGCGCACCGAAGGCACCATGGTCATCGCGCTCAACGCCGACGACGCCGCCAAGATCCGCTTCCTGCACGGCTTCCAGCGCGACCTCGGCCTGCCGGTGGAGTGGCTGAGCGGGGCCGAGGTGCGCCGGCGCGAACCCTTCCTGCAGCCCGGCGTTGCCGGCGCCCTGTTCTGCGCCGGCGACCATCAGGTCGACAACCGCAAGGTGGCCGCCGCCCTGCGGGGTGCCG
>JBKHVJ010000139.1:0-11486 GCA_046570145.1 Alphaproteobacteria bacterium | reverse complement strand
CCGGCCAACGGCACGAATTGCAGCGCAGCCTTCATCTCGGCGAAGGGAAGGTCTTCGTGATTGAGCGGATACATGCAGCAGCAGCCCGGCGCCGGCTCGTAGCCGATCAGGTCGCCGAAAGCGCCGCGCGAAGCACGCGCGATCCAGCGCTGCATGCGAACCTGCGCGTCGTCGATCTTGATGATCCCGCCCTTTCCATGGACCGGGCCGGTGAACACGCGACCGTCAGCGGTGGTGATGCGGAAGATGGCTTCGACGGTGAACATTGTCCGCCTCTTTCAAAAATGCCCCCTCCGCGCATGGGCGAAGGGGGAGTTGGGAGGATGGACGACCCGGCGGGGGTGCCTCGGTCGTGGGAGAATATGTACCGCATCATGGTACATAGGCGCAAGAGGGAAAATGTACCAAATTGCGGTACATGACCTTCCGATATGGTTAGCCCATACTCGCGGGAGTGGCGTTCACGACGCGTGGGCGCGCTTTACGAGGAGGGGCGATATGGGTTGGCTCGCCGGTATCGTGCCGGTCGCCTATTTCTTCCTGGGGATATTCCAGGTCGCGGCGACGTTCGCAGGGGTGCAGCACTTCCTTGGCGTGCACTGGATCATTGCTGCAGCTGTTAGCCTGATCCTTGGGGCGTTTCCGCTGATCGGAACGGCTGCGGGGGTGTATGGCGCAACCACCGCGTGGGGGTGGACGCTAGCCAGCTCCATCGGCCTATTCTTTGGCCCGCTCGCTGTGATGATGGCGGTGATGCTGATCGGGGAAAGGAACCGCCGATGATCCCCTATCGATTCCTCCCCGCCCTCGCTGCTGCGGCGCTTGCACTGTCGGCCTGCAGCGTCACGGTGCCAGTAACTGGCTCCATAGGTGTGGCCGGGCAAGCTATGACAGGCACCGCCACCGGCTACGCGGACAAGACGGGGACGATCTTCATGCAAAGCCCCAACGGCAAGCTGAAGTGCTCCGGCGACTATGGATACATCGGGACATCGAGCGGGCGCGGGAAGCTGTTCTGCAACGATGGCAGAACGGCGACAGTCCAGTTCAACGCCATCACATACAAGTCAGGCTACGGGTATGGGGTCGCTGATGATGGGACGGCGATCCGCTTCACCTACGGCCTGTCGGACGAAGAAGGCCGCCAGTATCTGAACTAAACCAACAACCCGCCAAGGGGCGGTAGGGGGAGAGGATGGATATCGACCAACTAAACGGCTTCTACGTCTTTACGTATGCCAGCAACAACATGGGGGACGCTGATTACGTAGAAATGATCGATGCTACTGCATTTTATGCATCGGTGTATCAGGGGGTTCTTGCAGCAGTAGACCGGTCGGGAGGCGTGATAACTGGCGTCTTTCGCCTTGCCGACGAACGGACAGTGGACGTCCGCACCGTCATTGATATGACCCATGCGCGCCCTGGGATGGGCGTTTCAGATGAAAACGGCAAATTCACTACTGAATCACAGGCCATCGGCGGACGATTGACCATTGTGAGCGTTGGGACCAAATTAGCCTTACATGGTACTATCACTCATGGCCCCAGGGTCATGCAGGTGGTTGGCAGCAGGGTTGGAGAGGTGAGATGAACAAGAAATTCTCTCTTGAGGTGGTGAAGGAGGATGTTGTTGAGCAACTTCGCCTTTCTAGAGAGTATTATGAAACGGCGGAAAAGCTTGTTCATTTGGCTGGCACTAGAGAAGATGATGAAATGCGGCGAGCGCTCATGAAGGCCGCAGAAGAAATTTACAACAACACTCAGAGGTTGGTTGAAAACGCCAACCGCCTCGGAGTCGCTGCGTCAAAATTTGCAGAGTGATCATGAATAACATTGCTGTCACTGCGGATACAAATGATCTTCTGAAGAAGCTATCTGACGCGAAAACTGGAGCTCAAGCGAAGGAAAGGGCATATTCCAATAAAACTCTTTCAAAAGAACTAATTGATGCAGAGGAAAAGGCCAGCACCCGAGCAATGGCAGCCACTTGGCTAGTGAGGGGGTACGTTTGCCTCATTGCGATATGCATATTATTCATTGCGATTGAAGTTTATTCTGGGAGAATAAAGGACGGATGGCCTATCATACTTGATTTGATAAAGACTGCCGTTTTGCCTATAGCTACATTCGTCATTGGACATTATTTCGCGTCCAACAAATAACTTCAGCACGGCAGCCCGCCCGCCACCCGGCCGGCGGGCTTTCTTGTGCCTGGTCAGCTGTATTCGCGCGCAAGCCCACGGTGGTTGACGACAGTGAGCCGGCCGGGCGTGCGGGCGAGATAGCCCAGCCTGCGGAAATCCGCGATGTGCTTCGCGATCTGGCTCCGGTGAATCGCCAGCATCTCCGCCAGTTCGGCTTGGCTGAAGGGGACATGACCAGCACCGTCCGCGAGTGCGGCCAACAGGTGCGCGATCCGGGCGCGAGCATCCATCAACACGATCTCTTCCCATTTGGCCGACCGCCGGGCGATGCCTGCCAGGGCATGGAGCGCCGACCGCATGCCCTCGGGGTAATCGTCCCAGGCCGTGGTGACGGCCTCCCGCGAAAGTTCCAGCAGCACGCAATCCGTCACCGCGGCGACCGTCGCGGTTCGCGGGCCTCCGTCGACCACTGCGATTTCGCCGAAGGCTTCCGGTGCTTCGAGTAGGGCCAGTCGCAAGAAACGGCGGCGGACCCGCTTCAGAACCTCAAGCTGACCAGCAACAATTACGAAGATCGAGACGCCAGGATCGCCCTGCTCAAAGATCACCTGCCCCTGCCTAAAATGTCGCACCTCCGCCACGTCTATGAGACGCCACAACGGCATTCCGGCAAGATCCGAAAAGAAAGGGCAGGCAGTGAAGGCGTTGACGTGTTCGGATGTGAGCATTCAGTAACGTGGCGCGCCGAACTGCCATATTTCGTTGCAAAATTTTCTGGCCCAACTGTCTCTTTTAAGACACCTGATTCCGTGGCGCGCTCCCCCTTCCCGCAATTAACATCCTTTTGTGTGCGTAGTCGGGCAATTGGAGTATCCCCGTATGCAATTGAGACGAGCCGTTTACCGTTACCGGCCGGAAGGTGACGGCCAGGGCGATCTTGCCGGGGTTCACTTCGCGCCGAAGACGCGCAATTTTTTCGCGACGCGCTCAGGCGCGGCGTGTCCGACACCAGGGTAGAGTTTGGCGATCATGCCGGAATGGTATAGGATTTCCGTCCTTTACCACACCGGGGTATGTTCTACTATTGTTTCACCGAGGCGCTCAGGCGGGCGATAGGCAGGGGGTGTTGTTATGATCGGGAGTGAGTTTTCGGACCAGGAGATGGAAGTGCTGGGCTTGGTCAGGGAAATGACCGATGACCAAAGAAGGGCATTTCTAGAAGCCGGGCGCGCTCACCTCAGGGCTTCTTTGCGGCGATCAAAGCATCGCGACCGGAACCAATCCAGTTCCTGCGCCTGTCAGGGTCTTCCTTGAGAAGATCGCGATTAAGGAGCAGCGCCTCAAGGTCTTCTACCGAAAGCCGGAAGCGGTCAGGGTCGATTTCCCACGGCTCCGCCTTGAGGGCGTCGCAGAGCTTCGCCGTCATATCCTCGGAAAGGGCAAACTCTCCCGCCTCAATGCGCGTGACGTAGTTGCGAACGACGCCGATAGCATCGGCAATCGCTTGCTGCGTCAGGCCTCGCTCCTTGCGTACGGCCGTGACCCGGTTGGGGTACGGCCCGCGGGGGCCTTTAGGTTCTCTTCCTCTCGGCATGCGCGAAAGGTACCGTCCCGTGGGACGAATTGTGAGTGCCACCGTTTGATGCATTTTCACGGTCTCCACCGCTTGTTTTATGTACCATAATTTGGTACAAAATGGGCATGACGAACTCACGCCCCCTCACCGCCCTGTGTAAGCTCCACGGCATCACGCTGACTGAGCTTGCTGATCGCATCTGCCGGCCGCGCAACACTGTGAAGAAGTGGGGCGCAGAGGTGGAGATTCCGCCCGAACGGGTAATGGACATCGTGTCCGCCTTCGGCGGCCCGGTGCAGCCGCACGATTTGCGGCCCGACATCTACCCGGCAGGGTATCGGCCCCCGCCGGCCAGTTTGCCGACGGAAGGCCACGCCGCCTGAGCGCGGATCACGGATTGCCCCGGTCATAGACCAGCCGGGGACGGGGCCGCTGCGCCGGGGGCGGTTCCACCTGCAGGGCGATGACGCCGCCCCGCGCCGACAGCCACGGCATTCCCCACACCGTCACGCCGCCAGCCAGGGAGACGCTGCCATGATCAATCGTCACAGCCGGGTCCGAGACGGGCACAGTCTCCCCCAGCATCTCACCCCTACCACTTTGCCGCTGGGCCGCCCCTCGCGCTACGTCGCGGACGGGGAAGGCCACGACACTTCCGGTGGGGCCGCTACCGCTTTCGTGCTGCTGGTGATCGTCGCGGGCTGGATTGCTGCCGCGCTGATCGGTCGGTGACGCCATGTCAGCGGCCCCCTTCCAACTTCATGACCGCGTTGAGCCGGGCGATCAGGTCGCACAACTCCGCTGCCTGCCCTGGCGCCAAGAGCGCCGTCTGCCTCAACAGGGTCCGCGCCGCCTGGGCGAGTTCCCGAGCCTCCTTGGAGGGTTCTGACATGGTTGCCGCCTCGCAACTGTCGTTGATGCCGGCGCACGTGCCGGCTGACCGACCGAAGTCAAAGCCGGCAGAAACCCCGGCGCTTTTCAACTTCGGCGAGATGGATGCTGCGCCGCGGAACGCCGCGAAAGACAGTGCGCAGATTACGCAGGGGTTGCGCGTCCTGAAGGGCGAAGAGCGGTCTGCGGCCGGCTCGACCTGGGCGAAAATCCTCCGAACGGAGCGCGGGCGCGACGCCGCCAAGCGCATCGTGGCGGACTTCGAGGCCGCCGGCACCGCGATCAGCCTGCGCACCGTCCAGGGCTGGTTGAATGGCCGGCTGGCAGACGAGCCGTACATCCTCCTTGCTGGCCAGCTGTATGGCCCGGGCTTGATCGCCGAGATCTACGAGCCGGATAGCACCGCCGCTGCCGACAGCCGCATGGCCCGCCTCAAGCGTCTGGTGGAGGGCGGTCGATGAGCCGCCGCATCCGCATCATCCCCGCCGTCGAGGCCCACGCCGCCCAGCGCCTGAACGAGCGCTATGGGCTGGCCTACACCCCCGAACTGAAGCGGGAACTGTTCGCCCGCATCTCCGCCGGCCGGGCGAACGACAACCGCCACCCGCAAGCCTGCCTCGTCCAGCAGGACAAGGCCGCTGAACGCTGGATCGTCGCCGTCGGAAACCGCCCCATCCTGGTCGTGATCAACCGCAGCAGCCCGCCGACGGTCGCGACCTTCCTCTGCCTGCATGGGAAGCCCCGCAAATGAACCCTCGCACCGCTGCCATCGTCGGAGCCGCCTGGAACGCCGGCAACTGCTGCCTGATCGGCCATGCCGTCAAGCCCGACGCGCTGCTGACCAACACCCCGAACGTCGTCGGCTACACGCTGCCGACTGCGCCCGGTGGGCTGATCCTTCCGCCCGCCGCCAACGTCAACCTGCCCCGGCAGAAGCCCCGGCCGGTCGCGTAACCCCAACCACACCACTGAGGCGAATCATGTCCATCACCGAAGCCCACCGAAACCGCCTGGTCCAGCAGGGCCGCAACGAGTTGATGACCGCATGGCTGCAGGCGCTGCCGGCCGCCCCGAACGAGAACAAGCAGCGCGACGCCGCCGCCCGCTTCGAAGGCGTCATGGTCACGCTGATCGAGGAGATGGTCGGCGTCATCGCCGCGGTCGACTTCCCCGCCTTCCCGGTGAAGCTCGACAACCTGGACGGCAAGGGCAAGGTCGTGCTGAAGGCCGCCGATCCCGCGAAGGCCGGGCAGGCGCTTATCTCGCACGTCGGATCCTCGCTGACCCTGGTGCTGACCGACCTCGAATCCTTCGACGAGGAGCGCGAGGCCGCCCGGATCGAACTGGATCAGCCGGACCTGCCGCTGGAGGTCGAGCCCCAGGACGACGGCGAGGACTTCGCCGGTGAGGCTGCGGAGATTGCCGAGGAGGCGGCCAGCAGCGATCCCGCGAGCGAAGACGCCGGCTGGCTGTTCACCGCCGTGGAAGACGAGCCCTGCCGCTTGCCGGACGGCTCCAGCATTACCCCGTGGGCCGTCGTCCACCGCGATCTGGAGGTGTTCACCCCCGTGAACGCCAAGGACTTCGTGCATGCCGCGGTCGACCACCTGAACAGCACCGCCGTCGAACTGGAACGCGACATGACCCCGGCGGAGGTTCGGAACGGCGTCCTCTCGGTCCTGCGCGCCCGCCAGGAGGAAATCGGCCTCGCCTTCCACTCGCCCTACAGCGAGGACGCACCGGCCGTGCAGGACAACGCGCCATCGACCACGGAGGAGGCTCCGAAGGGCAAGCGCGGGCAGAAGAGCGCGGCCGAGAAGGTCGAGGCCTATTTCGCCGGCTACGACGGCGCCGCGTCCGACCTGTTCACCGAGGATTGCCCGCATGAGCGCGGGAGCCTGCGGGACAACTGGATCATCGGCCTGGAGGACGCCAAGGCCGGCAAGGCTCCGCGCTGGAACCGCCCGACGCAGCCTGCCGCCAATGACGACGGCGAGCCCCGCGAGTCCACCGGCAACATGGCGGCCTGATCCATGAACCGCATCGTCCTGGCGCTCGATATCGGCACGAACATGGGCTGGGCTTGCCAGCTTGCCGACGGGCGCATTCAGTCCGGCGGGTTCACCCTGCCGAAGGGCAAGCGCCAGGGCGAGCGGCTGCACGCCTTCCGGGTCTGGCTGGTGGGGCAGATGACCAAATGGGGCGGCCTGGACGCCATCGTTTGGGAGCATGCCCACCAGCAGCCCGGCATGGCGAACGAGGTGCATCACAACCTTGTCGGCGTCCTACTGGATTTCTGCGAGCGGAATCGCGTCGAGTATCACGGCGTCGAGGTCGGCACCTTGAAGGCCTTCGCCACCGGCCGGGGCACTGCCGACAAAGATGAGATGGTCGGAGCCGCCCGCGCGCTGGGCTATCGGCCCAGCACTCACGACGAAGCCGACGCTATCCACCTCCTCCGCTACGAGATCACCGGCCGCCGCGTCGCCGATCTGCCGCGCCTGGAAGCTGCCCGCCAGAAGCGCCGGGAACAGGCCAGGAAGCGCAACGCGAAGAAGCGCGAGGCCGCCAACCAGAACACCAAGCCCAAGAGGGCCATGGCATGAGTGATGACCGCATGCGATTTTTCGTTGGAATGCACCAGCCGTGCGACGCCGGCAAGGTTCAGGCTGCTTTCGTCAGCGTTAACCGACTCCGCAAACGTAAGGGCCGGTTTCCCGTCAACGACTGGATCATGGACAGCGGCGCTTTCTCCACGATCCTGACGCACGGTGGCTATCCCGACCCGCCCGAGGTTTACGCCGCGGAAATCCGCCGGTGGGCGCACAACGGCAACCTGCTGGCGGCCGTCGCCCAAGACTTTATGTGCGAGGCGCACATGTTGGCGATCACCGGGAAAACCATTGAGGAGCACCAGCAACTCACCATTGAGCGGTACGACGCGCTGACCGCCTGCGACACGGGCGGGGTCTACATCATGCCGGTGCTCCAGGGCTACGCGCCGGAGGATTATGTTCGCCACATCGAGATGTACGGCGACCGCCTGTCCCGCAGCATGTGGGTTGGGGTCGGCAGCGTCTGCAAGCGCAATGGAGATCCGGTCGCCATCGAAGAGGTGCTGTTGGCCGTGAAGCGCGCACGGCCCGACCTGCAACTGCATGGGTTCGGCGTCAAGACGACATCCCTGCAATCAGGCTTGGTTCGCGATCTGCTGGCGACAGCTGACAGCATGGCATGGAGCTTCGCCGCCCGGAAGGAGGGCCGGAACGCCAACGACTGGCGCGAGGCTGCCGCCTTCAAAGACCGGATCGAGACCATGCCGGTGCAACACAGCCTACTCGCCCTTGAGCTTCGGGAGGGCGCCTCCGAATGACCACCGTCACCCCGTTCCCCCGCCAGCCTGGGCGCCGGATCGTCCGCGGCCACTCCGCCACGGAGCGCATCAACGGCGCGCTGAAGGACCTGGAGGAAATCGCCCGCGAGCATGAACACGACCCTCAGGGCATCCTGCAGGCCGTCGCGCGCATCCGTCGAGCCGTCGAAGAGATGGGGGCCTGAGCGTGTCCGGCTATTACCTCCTCCACCGGGGCTGGATGGACAACCCGGCGTTCAACAATGAGCCGTTCAGCCGGCGCGACGCATGGGTGTGGCTGATTGAGACAGCCAACTATGCCGACGGCCGCTGGAGTGCCGGCGGGAAGACGATTGTCCTGAAGCGCGGCCAGTTGTGCCGCCCCCTTCGTAAGATCGCTGAGGCATGGCAGTGGCCCGAGGCGAAGGTGCGTCGGTATCTTACGCGCTTACAATCCGACGCAATGATCCGCATCGAAACCGACGCAAAATCTACGCTGATAACCATCTGTAATTACGATGAATATCAGCTTCAAGCCGCCGATGACCGGCGCGAAAGCGACGCAACACCGACGCAACATCGACGCGTCACCGACGCACATAAAAAAGAAGGTAATGAAAATAATAAAGGGGATGGGCGCGACCTGACGGTCGACCCCACCGACCAGCCGAGTGAATCGGGCTTGGCGGTTGGTCTCCCTGCCAACGACAATCCGCCTCAGAAGCCCGCAAAGCAAAAACGGGGAACGCGCGTTCCGGACGGCGATCTGCCGGAGGAATGGGCGGTGGCGGCCAACCACAGCCGCGAAAAGCACGGGATGCCGCTGCTGGGGCGGAAGGTGCTGGCGCTGCGGTGGGAGGCGTTCCAGGGCTTCTGGCGCGGCGTCGTCGGCTCGAAGGGGCTGAAAGCCGATTGGCTGGCGACGTGGCGGAACGACTGCCTGGACCCCAGGACCGAAAAGCGGTTCCCCCCTGCCCCCGCGGCGAATGCGAACGGGCCGCCGCCGACCGAGAGGCGCGGCACGATCAAAGACCTCGACGAAATCCCGCTTTTCTTCGACAAGCCCACGAAGGCCTGACCCATGAACGACAGCCTGTTCGAGATGCTGGCGACCCTGCCGATGGTCTCCAAGCTCCTCCGGCATCACACGAACCCCGACGTCGAGCAGGCGCTGCTGGGCGTCCTGCTGACCAGCCAGGGCGCGTTTGCCCGCACCGTCGGCCGCGTCACCGCCGACGACTTCGCCGATCCGGTTCATGCGGTGATCTTCGACGCCATCGCCGAGCGTGTCGGCAAGGGCCGGCGCGTCGACCACCTGCTGCTGGCCGACGTCGCCAAGGACTGCGACGAGGCCCTGCGCGATGTCGGCGGCGGTCAGGCGTATCTGGCCCAGCTGGCGGCCACGCCGATGCTGCCCACCGCGATCCCGGACTATTCGGACACCCTGCGCGGGCTGGCCCAGCGCCGCCGGCTGATTGAGGCCGGGCTGCGCGCCATCGTCGGCGCCCATGAAGCTCGACGGCCTGACGAAGCCGTCGCGGCCGCCATCGGCGAGGCTGAAGCGCTGGTCGATGATGGCGGTGCCAAGACCCGCGCGCAGGTGCTGGCCGAGATGGTCGAGGGCATGCAGCGGCCGGCGAAAATCTACTCGACCGGATATCCCTGCCTCGACAAGGCCATGGGCGGCGGGCTCCATGCCGGCCGGGTCTACTGCTTCGGCGGGCTGGGCAAGAGCGGCAAGTCCATGCTGGCCGGCGGCATCAGCCGGAACCTGAACGCGTACCGGACTCGCCACGGCTATCTTGCCCTGGAAATGGGCGCGCTGGAGATCGAACAACGGCAGGTGGCGCGCGAGATCGGCACCCACTCCATGGCCCTGCTGGGCAACGTCCATGCCACGATCCTTGGCCGCGTCGGACAGGTCGCCGCCCGCGCCGCCGAAGGCGATTGGAACGACGTGCTATATGTCGACATGCCGGGCGGCACCTTCGATCGCCTGCGCACCGAGGTGCTGTCGCTGCGCTATCGGCATCGCTGCGTTGGTGCGATCGTCGATTACTGGCAGCTGGTGTCCGGCCGGCCGAACGGCATGTCGGAGGAGGAGCACCTTCGCCGCGTTGCCGAATGGCTGGCGTCGGCGGCCAAGCGCCTGGGCATGTGGTTCGTGGTGCTGGCGCAGCTGACCGACGACGGCGAGGCCACGGCGATCAGCCGCACCGGTATGCTTCGCAACGCCGATCAGGTGTATTTCATCCGGTTCGGAGACCTGGACAAGAGCCGCTGGCTCGAATGCAAGGCCAGCCGCTACACGCCGCCCAAGGACATCGGCGAGAAGGACGATCCGTCGCTCTTGCTGGAATACCCCGGCCCGCACTTCCGCGACTGGACCGACCGCGGCACCGACCCGGCCGCGGTGCAGGCGCAGCACGAACTGGCGGAGGGGTGATGTCGATGCAGACCGTCGCCGCACTCTACGTCCAGTCCGACGGCTGCTATTCCGGCCTGACGGGCGTCGATGCATGGGGCATAGAGCGGGACGCCCGGACCTATGCCGGCCCGCATCCGGTCGTGGCGCACCCGCCTTGCGAGCGGTGGGGCCGGTACTGGCATGGGTCGCCGCGGAAGCCGCACCAGTACCGAAAGGGCGACGACGGTGGGTGCTTCGCGGCGGCATTGGCATCGGTCCGGCGCTGGGGTGGCGTGATCGAACACCCGGCCTACAGCAATGCCTGGGCGGCCTTCGGCCTGCTCGCACCCCCATCCAGCGGGGGTTGGGTCGCGGCGGACTGGATGGGCGGATGGACCTGCCATGTCGAGCAGGGGCATTACGGCCACATGGCCCGCAAGGCGACCTGGCTATATGCCGCCGGCGTCCACCTGCTGGACCTGCCTCTGCTGCGGTGGGGATCGTCCGGCCAGCGGCTGCCTCAGGTGGCGCTGGAGCGCTACGGCTATGAGAAGGCCCGTCGGACGGGCGTCATGGCCTATGTGGTCGGCAAGGACAAGTCGAAGATCCGCGCCGCCACCCCCGAACCATTCCGGGATGTGCTGCTGTCGATCGCGCGCACCGCCAAGCCGGCGCCCCTGCCCCAGCCCGCCAACCAGGACGCGCGGTTGGAGCGCACCACGGGCTGAACGTAGGTGGCGGCGGATACAGATCAGGCGTGCTATTGTCTTGGTATTCAACCGAAGGAGGATATCAGTGGCGAATGAATTCAAATGGAGCGATCTGGACCCCAGTGATCGCGTTGTCCCAAGCATTCGAGAGACGGCTGTCTACACAAACCCGATGGGGCACGTTGTCATTCGCCAGGAGGCGCACGGAGCCGACGAAGAAGACGATGTTGTTGTTCTGCCTCCGGATTACGCCGAGATGGTCGCGAGGAAGATCTTGGAGGTGATCGGGGAATTAAGGGACGGTCAGCGCTGACGCCTGCCCGTCACCAACGTTCAAGCGGCCGTCCTTCGGGGCGGTCGCTTCTTTTGCGCGCTGAGTGCGTCGAATGCGCCGCCGCCATGT
>JBKHVJ010000138.1:0-4117 GCA_046570145.1 Alphaproteobacteria bacterium | reverse complement strand
CCGCCAGCCTGCTCGACGACGTGATCCTACTGTCCGAGGCGGAGATCGCCGCCGGCATCGAGCATGCCTATTCCGCCGAGCAGGAGATCGTCGAAGGGGCCGGCGCCGTCGGCATCGCAGCATTGCTCGCCGGCAAGGTGGTGGCGCGCGGTCCTACCGTCGCCCTGCTGTCCGGCCGCAACATCGCCATGGACCTGCACCGCCGCATCGTCACCGGAGGCCATTCATGCCCCGCATGACCATCCTGACCGAGGCGGAGCTGCGGCGGATCGTTCCGCTCGACCGCGATGCCGTCGCCTGCGTCGAGGACGCCTTCCTGGCGCTGGCCACCCGCCCGGTGGCGATGCCGCCGATCCTGCGGCTCGACATCCCGGAATATCGCGGAGAGGTCGACGTCAAGACCGCCTATGTCCCCGGTCTCGACGGCTTCGCCATCAAGATCAGCCCCGGCTTCTTCGGCAACCCGGCGCTCGGCCTGCCCAGCGTCAACGGGCTGATGGTTCTGCTGAGCAGCAGGACCGGGCTGGTCGAGGCGCTGCTGCTCGACAACGGCTACCTGACCGACGTGCGGACGGCGGCGGCGGGGGCGGTCGCCGCCAAGCATCTGTCGCGTCCCGACAGCGCCGTCGCCGCCGTCTTCGGTGCCGGGGTACAGGCGGCGTTGCAATTGGAGGCGCTGACCCTGGTCCGCCCGATCCGTGAGGCCCGCCTCTGGGCGCGCCAGCCCGAGCGCGCCACCGCCACCGCCGCCCGCCTGTCGGAACGGCTGGGTATCCCCGTGCGCGCCGTGAACGACGGCCTGACAGCCGTCGCCGGCGCCGATATCGTCGTCACCACCACCCCGGCCGACCGGCCGATCCTGGCGGTGGATTGGCTCGAACCCGGCCAGCACGTCACCGCCATGGGCTCGGATGCCGAACACAAGAACGAACTCGATCCCGCCATCATTTCCCGCGCCGGCCTCTACATCGCCGACAGGCTGACGCAGACCCGCCGGCTGGGCGAGCTGCACCATGCGATTGCCGCCGGCACGGTCGCCGCCGACCGCGACTTTCCCGAACTGGGTGCCGTGATCGCCGGGCAGGCCGCGGGCCGGCCGGCCACCGACGCCATCACCGTCTGCGACCTCACCGGAACCGGGGTGCAGGACACCGCCATCGCCACACTGGCGCGCGACCGGGCCCTGGCGGCCGGCACCGGCACTGTCTTCGACACCTGATCCCCCTCTTCCCACGCGCCTCTTCTCAAGCGAGAGACCCCGACATGCTGGAACCGACGCTGAACTTCAGCCGGGCCGAATATGCCGCACGGCTCGACAAGACCCGTGCCGCCATGGACAAGGCCGGCATCGAGCTGCTGATCGTCACCGATCCGTCGAACATGGCCTGGCTGACCGGCTATGACGGCTGGTCCTTCTACGTCCACCAGTGCGTGATCGTGCCGCCGCACGACGAGCCGATCTGGTACGGGCGCGGCCAGGACGCCAACGGCGCCAAGCGCACCGCCTATCTGGCCGATGACAGCATCATCGGCTATCCAGACCATTACGTGCAGTCGACCGAACGCCACCCGATGGATCTGCTGTCGACGATCCTTGCGGATCGCGGCTGGGGAGGGCTGGCCATCGGCGTCGAGATGGACAATTACTGGTTCACCGCCGCCGCCTACCAGTCCCTGACCACCCATCTGCCCAACGCCCGCTTCAGGAACGCGACGGCGCTGGTCAACTGGCAGCGCGCGGTGAAGAGCGCCCAGGAACTCGACTATATGCGCAAGGCCGCGCGCATCGTCGAGGCGATGCACGCCCGCATCGTCGAGCGGGTCGAGCCGGGGATGCGCAAATGCGACCTCGTCGCCGAGATCTACGATGCCGGCATCCGCGGCATCGGCGGCGCGGATGGCTTCGGCGGCGACTATCCGGCCATCGTCCCGCTTCTGCCGTCGGGGGCCGATGCCTCCGCCCCGCACCTGACCTGGGACGACCGGCCGATGAGGCTGGGAGAGGGGACCTTCTTCGAGATCGCCGGCTGCTACAAGCGTTACCACTGCCCGCTGTCGCGCACCGTCTTCCTCGGCACACCGACCCAGGCCTTCCTCGATGCCGAGAAGGCGACGCTGGAAGGGATGGAAGCCGGGCTGGCCGCCGCCAAGCCGGGCAACAGCTGCGAGGACATCGCCAACGCCTTCTTCGCCGTCCTGAAAAAGTACGGCATCACCAAGGACAACCGCACCGGTTACCCCATCGGCCTCAGCTATCCGCCCGACTGGGGCGAGCGCACCATGAGCCTGCGCCCCGGCGACCGCACCGAACTGAAGCCCGGAATGACCTTCCACTTCATGACCGGGCTGTGGCTGGAGGACATGGGGCTGGAGATCACCGAGAGCATCGCCATCACCGACACCGGCGTCGAATGCCTGGCCAATGTGCCGCGCAAGCTGTTCGTGAAGTCCTGACCATGGCGCCCGTCACACTTTCCCCTTCCCCGGTAACCCCGACCGTCGATTTCGACCGCGACGGCGTGCAGCACGGATTTTTGCGCCTGCCCTACAGCCGCGACGATTCGGCCTGGGGTTCGGTGATGATCCCGATCACCGTGGTGCGCAACGGCAGCGGGCCCACCGCCCTGCTGACCGGCGCCAACCATGGCGACGAGTATGAGGGCGCGGTCGCCCTGTTCGACCTCGCCCAAACCCTCACGGCCGACCGGGTCGCCGGCCGGGTCATCATCGTTCCGGCGATGAACTACCCGGCCTTCCAGGCGGGAACCCGCACATCGCCCATCGACAAGGGCAATCTCAACCGCAGCTTTCCCGGCCGCCCGGACGGCACGGTGACGCAGAAGATCGCCGATTACTTCACCCGCGAACTCCTGCCCCGGGCCGATCTGGTGATGGACATCCATTCCGGCGGCAGGACGCTGGATTTCGTGCCCTTCGCCGCCGCCCACATCCTGCCCGACAAGGACCAGGAGGCGCGCTGCTTCGCCGCCGTGGCCGCCTTCGCCGCGCCCTATTCCATGCGCATGCTGGAGATCGACGCGGTCGGCATGTACGACACCGCGGCGGAGGAGCAGGGCAAGGTCTTCGTCACCACCGAACTGGGCGGCGGCGGCACCGCGCGGGCGGAAACCATCGCCATCGCCAAGCGCGGCGTCCGCAACGTGCTGCGCCACGCCGGGATCCTGACGGAGGCCCCACCGACCGATCCGGAGACCACGCGGCCCGAGGCGAGCCGCTGGCTCGACATGCCGTCGGCCGACTGTTTCCGCTTCGCCGAGGACAGCGGCCTGATCGAGGCCTGCGTCGATCTGGGCCAGCCGGTGCGCCGCGGCGATCTGCTCGCCCGCATCCACCCCATCGGCCGCACCGGGCTGGCGCCGGCCGAGTACCGGGCAGCCCTGGACGGCATCCTGGCGGCCCGCCATTTCCCCGGCCTCGTCAAGGCCGGCGACTGCATCGCGGTGGTCGGAACGGTCGAAACCTGACCGCCGCTTGCTGGAACCCGCCCCGGCAGAAGGCGGGCATGCCGAAGAACGGTATCGACACCGACCGAACAGGGGCCGGCGCCCCGACGGGAACGCCGGCCGGGCATTCACCACGTCACGAAAGAGGGACGGCCGACATGAAACACTCGACGATCACCCAAAGGTTCGGTATCGCCGCGGCGACACTCCTGACGCTCACGGCGCCGGCCTTCGCAGCCGATACCCTGGAGACGCTGCGCGAACAGGGGTTCGCCCGCATCGGCATCGCCAACGAACCGCCCTATACCGCCGTCAAGCCGGACGGAACCGTTTCGGGTGCCGCTCCCGACGTCGCCCGCGCGGTGATGAAGAAGCTGGGGGTGAACGATGTCGTCGCTTCGATCTCCGAATATGGCGCGATGATCCCCGGCCTGCAGGCCCGCCGCTTCGACGTCGTCACCGCCGGCCTGTTCATGAAGCCGGAGCGCTGCAAGGCCGTCGCCTATTCCGAACCGATCCTCTGCGATGCGGAATCCTTCGCCCTGAAGAAGGGCAACCCGCTGAAGCTGACCTCCTTCGAGGACATCGCCAAGAACCCCAACGCCAGGATCGGCGCCCCCGGCGGCGGCACCGAGGAAAAGCTGGCGCTGCAG
>JBKHVJ010000137.1:0-1880 GCA_046570145.1 Alphaproteobacteria bacterium | reverse complement strand
CGATCTCAGCAGCTTTCCGGTCAGCCCCCTTGGCCCCGGCACCCCTGGCGCGGTAGGATCGGGCCAACCCAACCGTCAGCCGCGATCCGGATTCCATGCGCACTCAGCCTGAATTCCCCAACCTGTTCATCCTCGACCATCCGCTGATCCAGCACAAGCTGACCCATATGCGGAACAAGGAGCGGTCGACCGGCGGATTCCGCACCCTGCTGCGCGAGATCTCGCTGCTGATGGGCTATGAGCTGACGCGCGACATCCCGCTGACCACCGAGCGGATCGAGACGCCGCTGCAGCCGATGGACGCGCCGGTGATCCTGGGCAAGAAGCTGGCCGTCGTGCCGGTCCTGCGCGCCGGGCTCGGCATGTCGGCCGGCCTGCTGGAGCTGGTGCCGTCGGCGCGCGAGGGGCATATCGGCCTCTATCGCGACCACGAGACCAAGCAGCCGCACGAATATCTGGTGAAGCTGCCGCCGGCCGAGGGACGGCTGTTCATCGTCGTCGATCCGATGCTGGCGACCGGCAACTCCGCCGCCCATGCCTGCGACGTGCTGAACCGCCATGGCGTGGACGACGACAACATCCGCTTCATGGCGCTGGTCGCGGCACCAGAAGGCGTGCGCCGCTTCCACGAGTCGCATCCGGACGTGAAGGTCTTCACCGCCGCTCTCGACAGCCATCTGGACGAGAATGCCTACATCGTCCCCGGTCTTGGCGATGCCGGCGACCGCATGTTCGGCACCAAGTAAGGAAACCCCGTCGGCATCCGCCGGGCCGGCCACCCAGGGTGGCAGGCTCGGCCGATGCGCGAGATGGGAGCTTTTCGCGCCGGCTTCTCGCGTCCGGCGCCCTGTGGCGGCAGGGGAGGGGGCGCACCGCCATTCTGGACCGGTCTGCAACCCTTTCCAGTGACCGGCAGGCCAAGGCAGGTACGCGCCGTATTCCCGGACTGCGGTCATGGTCATTGTGAAAGTACAGCCCTTATTTGCGCCGTCGGTCCCAAGTCATGGCGGCTTGCCGGCCTGACGGCGGGAAGCGGCCATGCGTCATCCACAGGGCATGGGACCATCCCACTTGTGCGAAGGTTCCATGCGGCGGCGGCTTGATTTCGATCAATGCCGGGTGGCGTGACGGTAAGGATCATGCCATCCTCTTCGATGCGCCGACCGAATGGCCTAGCCCATATGCCTTCAACCGGTGCAGCCGACCGTGTGGATGAACGCGAACGGGAACGCGCGATGGATTACGAGACTTTCTTCCGCAACCAGATTGCGACCCTGAAGCAGGACGGCCGCTATCGGGTGTTCGCCAACCTGGAACGCCATGCGGGCAACTTCCCGACGGCGACCTTCCGCGATTCCAACGGGCGCGAGCGTCCGGTCACGGTCTGGTGCTCCAACGACTATCTCGGCATGGGTCAGCACCCGAGCGTGCTGAAGGCGATGCACGACGCGCTGGACCAGGTCGGCGCCGGTGCCGGCGGCACGCGCAACATCTCCGGCACCAACATCTACCATGTGCTGTTGGAACGCGAGTTGGCCGACCTGCACCACAAGGAAGCGGCGCTGCTCTTCACCTCGGGCTATGTGTCGAACGATGCGACGCTGACCACGCTGGGCAAGATCCTGCCCAATTGCGTGATCCTGTCGGACGCGCTGAACCACAACTCGATGATCACCGGCATCCGCAATTCGGGCGCCGAGAAGCACATCTTCCGCCACAACGATCCCAAGCATCTGGACGAACTGCTGTCCGGCATCGCCCCCGGCCGTCCGAAGGTGGTGGCGTTCGAAAGCGTCTATTCGATGGACGGCGACATCGCTCCCATCCACGACCTCTGCGACGTCGCCGACAAGCACGGCGCCATGACCTATCTGGACGAG
>JBKHVJ010000136.1:0-44507 GCA_046570145.1 Alphaproteobacteria bacterium | reverse complement strand
CCGGCCCGCGCCGCCGCCAGCAGCGCGATCAGGAACTCCGCCCGGTTGGTCAGCACCAGGGCCATGCGTTCGCCCGGCTTTACCCCCCACGCCATCAGCGCAGCAGCGGCGCGCGTCACCAGCGCGTCCAGTTGGGAATAGCTGTAGCGCCGGTCGCCATCCACCAGAGCCTCGCCGTCGGGCCGGCGGGACACGGCACCGCGGAACATGGCGTCGATGGTCGCTGGACGCTCGCTGTAGCATGGTACGAGACGCGTGCCGAAAAGCAGCTCGCGCCGTTTGGGAACGCCCGTTCCTTCCGGCCAGGCCATGCCGTTCCTCCCTGACGATTTCGTTGAATTCCATGAACGGACCGGCGCCGCAGCCGCGGACCCCCGCGCATGAATCGGCACCGCCCTTGTCGATCTCCGCCAGACTATGTCATTCTATGAACTGAGTGTCAAACAGCGGCACAGTTCGGGCCGCCAACAAAATGCCCGCCCCCGCTCAGCCACGGGTGGAGCCATGCGGCACTCGACAACCCATTCGCACGAAGAAATGCAGGCAGTCTCCGCCTGCCGACCGGGAGGACATCCATGTCGACACCCCATTACGTGACCATCGGGCAAGGTCAGCTGCGCGTCTGGCGCAGCGGGTCCGGCCCCGACCTGCTGGTGCTGCCCGGCCTGATCGCCGCCGCCTCCACCCGCGCCGACCAGTTGGCCCGCGACCTGTCCGGCTGGACCGTCACCGCGGTCGATCTGCCGGGCACCGGCGGGTCGAGCAGCGTTTGGGCGGCGGACACCGTCGGCTTGGCCCGCGTCATCGCGGAGGCCGCAAGCACGCTGGGCCTCGCCCCCTGCCCGCTGCTTGCCTTCGACCTTGCGGCACCGCTGGCGGCCGCTCTGCGGGATGGCGGAACGGGTTGGCGCCCCGACACCGTCCTGCTCGCCGATGCGACGATCGCCGAGGGCTGGACGGAACGGGGGCTGACGCCCGCCCCGCTGGCACCGCGCGACGACGGCACCCATCTGGCCGTGCTGTGGGCGCATCTGCGCGATGCCCATGTTCTGGAGCCGCGCGACGCCCGGCATCCGGCCGCACAGGGCGCGCCCCTGCCCGACGCCGCCGCCCTGGACGCGATGCTGCGCACCGCCGCAGCGGCGCCGCACCGCTATGAGGCGCTGTGGAACCTGTGCCTCGACGCCATGCCGAAACTCACCGACCGGGCCGGCATTGTCCGTGTCGAAGACTTCGACGTGGCGGCCAAGGCCCTGTCGGCCATGGCGTCAGGCCGGCCCGATGCCAAACCCTTGCCGCCGACGCAGCCGGTCTCCGATCCGCTGCGGGTCTGGCACGACTATGCCGACACGCGGCAGGGTCGCGTCCATCTGCGCCGGGCGGGGCGTGGCCGGCCGCTGCTGGCGCTGCAATCGGCTCCCGGATCCTCGAAGCCGCTGCTGCCGCTGCTGCACGGGCTGGCGCCGGGGTGGGAGGTCATCGCCCCCGACTATCTCGGCAACGGCGAGTCCGACAAACCCGACCGCGCGGTCGATATCGGCATGCTGGCCGAGGATGCGCTGGCGGTCGCCGATGCGCTCGGCCTCGACAGCTTCGATCTCTGGGGCACCCACACGGGTGCGCTGGTGGCGCTGGAACTGACGGTCCGCCATCCCGACCGCGTCGGCCGCGCGGTGCTGGAGGCGCCGGTGCTGATCCCACCCGACTTCAGCGCCGACATCCTGACCCATTACTTCCCGCCGCTGGTCGCCGACCGCTGGGGCCTGCATCTGCTGCATGCCTGGAACATGCGGCGCGACATGTTCCTGTTCTGGCCGTGGTACAGGCAGGAGCGTGCCGCCGCCCGCGCCATCGGCATTCCCGACGCCGCGGTTCTGCATGACTGGACCATGGGCCTGCTGGCGAGCGGCGCCCACTACGACCGCTCCTACCGCGCCGCCTTCCACTACGACACCCGCGCCCGCCTGCCGCGCCTGACCCGGCCGGCACTGATCTGCGCCGGGCCTGCCGACATGCTCGTCGAAGGGCTGGCGGAGGCGGAGCAACTCGCGCCGGCGGGAACGGAGGTCACCCCGACCCCGGCAACCGTCTGGTATCCCGGCCAAGCGGCGGACGCCGTGGCGGCGACCGTCGCCCGCTACGCCGCCTTCCTGCGCGGGGATGCCGCCGCGGATTCGCACCGCGTGGCATAGAGCGACACAACGCCCCCCACCGCCATCACCCCCCGAGCACCGATTGGGCACGGGCGGCGCGGTGCAGCGGCGGGGCCGACAGCGAATAGAGGTTGGACGAGATCTCCCGCACCGCGCCGCGCATGTCGTCCAGGAAATTGGGCTGGCCGTTGCGGACGATGTAGGGGGTCAGTCCGGTCAGGCTGACCGCCGCGATCAGCCGTCCGTCCGGATCGAACAGCGGCATGGCGATGGCGGCCAGCCCCTCGATCACGTCGTCGACCGCCATCGACCAGCCGCGCTCCCGCACCTCCTCCAACTCCTTCGCAAGTTGGCGTGGGTCGGTGGTGGTGTGGGGGGTGAGGCGGGTGGTCCCGCGCGCCAGCACCCGTTCGACCTCCGCCTCCGGCAGATAGGCCAGCAGCACGCGCGGCGCGGCGCCGCAATTCATCGGCAGCTGACCGCCGACGATCCACCAGCGCACCTCCACCGAGCGGTCGCTGTGGAACTGGTCCAGGCACACCGCCGAACCATCATGATAGACCGACAGGAACACGGTGCTGCCGGTGGTTTTCGCCAGCCGGGACAGGATCGTGGAGGCGATCTGGCGCAGGTCGCGGCGTTCCGGCACCGCCCCCGCCAGCTTCAGGATCTCGAGCCCAAGGCTGTATTTCTGGCTCTGCGCGTCGAAGGCGGCGAAGCCGTCCTGCACCAGCGTCAGCAGGATGCGCCGCGCCGTTCCCTTGTCGAGCTTCGCGGCGCTCGCGACCTCGGTCAGGGTCAGCGTCGGCCCTTCCTGATAGAAGCTGCGCAGCACGGCCAGAGCGCGCGACACGGCGCGAACGCTGAGGCCGTTCTTTTCCGCGCCCTGGTTGTCGTCCTGTTCGGTGTCCATACGTTCAAGCCCCTTATGGATGTCGCGTGCCCCGATGCCAGGCGGAAGCCCCGGTGTCCGGCACAGCCGGTGGATGGCGGCGCAGTCGCGCTGATCCCGTCACAGGTGCAGTGCGCCGGTAGCATTGAAGGTGCCCGCGCGGTTGCGCAACCCCTTTCCACCATCCCTGACGCAGTCCACCGTCCGTGTCAAACAGTGACACCATTTTTGCCTGTTGACACTGTAGAGCGCAAATGGTTTCATTACCCAACAAACAGAACAAGCGCGCCGCCATCGCTCCGGCTGATGGCCGGCGCCCCATGCTCCGGCCTGCCGCAGTCTCCCGACATCAATCTTCCGATTTCATGAGACAAGGGCCGCCGGCACCCTGCACGAGGGGAGGACAATGCAAACCATCGCCCTGGGTGCGTTCACGGTCACGCGGATCGAGGAAATGCTGACGCCGGGTTTCGATCCCGGCTTCCTGTTTCCGGCCTATGACGAGGCGATCCTGACCCGGAACCCCGATCTGGCCGAACCGAACTTCCTCGATCCGGCGTCGCGGCGCCTGATGTCGAGCATGCACAGCTGGCTGATCCGCACCGACCGCCATGTGATCCTGGTGGACACCGGCTGCGGCAACCACAAGGAACGCCACACGCCGGGCTTCGAGCGCTTCCACATGCTGGACAAGCCCTATCTGCGCCATCTCGCCGAGGCCGGCGTGCGGCCGGAAGACGTGACGCTGGTCATCAATACCCATCTGCACATCGACCATGTCGGCTGGAACACGCAGCTGGTCGACGGGCGCTGGGTCCCGACCTTCCCGAATGCCCGCTACATCTACGGCGCGCAGGAGTTCAAGCACTGGCGCAGCCCCGACGGCGGTCTGGTCGGCATGCCCGGCAACGGCCCGGTGATGGAGGACAGCGTCATGCCGGTGTGGGAAGCCGGTCAGGTCGACCTGATCGAGGACGGCGACCGCATCCTCGACGGTCTGTCGGTGGAGCTGGCGCCCGGCCACACCCCGGGGCAGATGTTCGTCCGGCTGGAGTCCGACCGCCACGCCGCCTACTTCACCGGCGACTGCCTGCACCAGCCGATGCAGGTGTGCCGCCCCGACTGGAACAGCCGCTTCTGCGAAGACCAGGCACAGGCGGTGGCGACCCGCCGCCGGCTGCTGGACCATGCCGCCGACCGCAACGCGCTGGTGTTCCCTGCCCATTTCGGCGCTCCCCACACCGGCTACGTGCGCCGCACCGGCGAGGATTTCCGGTTCGAGCCGCTGACAGACGCCGCCTGACCATACCCAGAGGGACATTCCATGAGCATCGCCGCCCTCGAAGGCACGGCCACCCTGCTTGACGCCCTGCGCGCCGCACTCGGCGCCGACGGCCTGCTGGATGACGAGAAGAGCCGCAACTTCTACGCCAACGACGTGTTCTGGCAGCCGGGCATCCCGCCGCTCGCCATCGCCCTGCCGCGCGACCGCGATCAGGTCGCCGCCACAATCCGCGCCGCCCATGACGCCGGCGTGGCGGTGGTCCCGCGCGGCGGCGGCATGTCCTACACCAAGGGCTACCTGCCCAAGCGGCCGGACTCGGTCGTCATCGACAGCCGCCGGCTGAACCGCATCGTCGATCTCGACACCGACAGCCTCTATGTGACGGTGGAGACCGGCTGCACCTGGGCCGCTCTGAACGAGGCGCTGGAGGGGACGGGCCTGCGCACCGGCTATTGGGGGCCGCTGTCGGGCATCAACGCCACCATCGGCGGCGCCCTGTCGCAGAACAGCGCCTTCTTCGGCTCCGCCCTGCACGGCACCGTGGCGGAAAGCGTGCTGGGCGTCACCGTGGTGCTGGCCGACGGGCGCGTCGTCACCACCGGATCGGGCGGGCGCGTCGGCACCAAGCCCTTCACCCGCTCCGGCGGTCCCGACCTGACCGGCCTGTTCCTGGGCGACAACGGCGCCATGGGCTTCAAGGTCGCGGCGACGCTGCGGCTGCACCGCCGGCCGGAACACAGCGATTTCCTGTCCTTCGGCTTCGCCACCATGCAGGCGATGGCCGCCGCGCAGGTGGAGATGGCGCGGGCACGCTGCGTCTCCGAAGGCTTCGGCATCGACCGCACCAAGGTCGAGCATTCGGCCAGCGTCAACAAGCTGTCGGACGGGCTGAAGACGCTGGGCAACGTGGCGAAGGCCGGCAAGTCGCTGTTCCAGGGTGCCAAGGAGGCGCTGAGCGTCGCCACCGCCGGCACCGCCTTCCTCAAGGAGCACAATTTCACCCTGCATCTGGTGGTGGAGGGGCGCAGCAAGACCCAACTGCGCGAAGCGATGCAGACGGTGCGTGCCATCGGAGCCCGGCACGGCAAGGAGATCGAGAACAGCGTGCCGAAGGTCATGCGCTCCAAGCCCTTCGGGCCGGTGCGTGGCATGCTGGGCCGCGAGGGCCAGCGTTGGGTCCCGATCCACGCCATCTTCCCGCTGGGCGACGCCGACAAGGTGGTCGCCGCCAACGACGCCTTCTTCGCCGAGAAGCGCGCCTTCATGGAAAAGCACGGCATCATCTATTCGGTGATGACCATGACGGTCGGCAACGACTTCTTCCTGGAGCCGGCCTTCTACTGGACCGACGAGATCACGCCGCTGCACGCCGCCAGCCTGGGCGACGAGGTGGTGAAGCCCTGGCGCGACCGGCCGGCCAACCCGGAGGCGCGCAACGCCGTGGCGGAACTGCGCCGCGCGACGCAGGAGCTGTACTGCAGCCTGGGCGGCGTCAGCTGGCAGGTCGCCCGCGACTATCCGTTCCGCGAGATCATGACCCCCGAAACCTGGTCGCTGCTGGAGGGCGTCAAGCGCGCCGTCGATCCGCAGGGGCTGATGAACCCCGGCTCCCTCGGCCTCGACAGCTGACGGACGGGAGCGGAGAGATCCACGCCATGGGCTACACCATCACCGAGAAGATCCTGGCACGCGCGGCGGGGCTGCCCGCGGTCCGCGCCGGACAGGACATCAAGGCGAAGCCGGACTTCGTTCTGGCCTACGACTTCCCCGGCTACACCGACGTCTATTTCAAGACGATGAAGGAGGATTTCGGCATCGAGCGGGTGGCCGAGCCGGAACGCTTCGGCATCTTCATCGACCACATGGTGCCGACCGCCACCGCCAAGGAGGAAGAGCTTCACATCAATACCCGCAACTGGTGCGCGGAGAACGATGTGCCGCTGTTCGAACGCCACGGCATCGGCCATCAGGTGGCGGCGGAGGTCGGCTATGCGACGCCCGGCGCCTTCGTCGTCCATTTCGACGGCCATGTCAGCCAGCTCGGCACCTTCGGCACGCTCGCCATCGGGCTGCGCCGCAACGTGATGGAGGCCTTCGTCAGCGACACCGTGTCGATCCGCGTGCCCGATACGGTGCGGGTGAACCTGCGCGGATCCTTGCGGCCCGGCGTGATGGCGCGCGACGTCTTCCACCATCTGGTGCGCCGGCTGGGGCCGAGTTCCTGCCGCTTCCAGGTGCTGGAACTCGGCGGGCCGTCGGTGGCGGCGATGTCGACGGAGGGGCTGCAGACCATCACCGGGCTCGCCATGTTCACCGGCGCCCTGACCGCCATCGTCAATCCCGACCCGGTGCGGCTGGACTACGCCCTGCCGCGCGCCCGCAAGAAACTGGAGCCGGTGTCGAGCGATCCGGACGCGCAGTATTCGGCGGTTCACGACATCGACCTGTCGGATCTGGAACCCATCGTCGTCGCCCCGCCGACCCCGGCCGACACCCGCGACCTGACCGAGTTCCTGGGGCTGGAGATCAATGCCGGCTATCTCGGATCCTGCGCCTCGGGCCGGCTGGAGGATCTGCGGGCGGCGGCCAAGGTGCTGGAAGGCCGCCGGGTCAAGACCGGTGTCTCTCTTCACATCGTGCCGACCAGCCAAGAGCTGATGGCGGCGGCGGCGCGCGAAGGACTGGTGTCCACCCTGGTGGAGGCCGGCGCCTTCGTCTCCTCCCCCAGCTGCGATTACTGCTTCGGCCGCATCGCCACGATGACGGCGGGCCAGCGCGCGGTGTCCACCGGGACGCTGAACGTCCGCGGCCGGATGGGCAGCCCGGACTCCGAGATCTACCTCTGCAACGCCGCGGTCGTCGCCGCCTCCGCCATCGAGGGCCGGATCGCCGATCCGCGCCCGTACCTGTGAGGCCGGCCATGACCGAACCCACGCTCAACATGCCGGCGATGAAGGGCCGCGTCGCCTTCATCTTCGAAGAGATCAACTTCGACGTCGACCAGATCGTCGGGGTCAAGAACATCAAGATCACCGACGTGGCCGAGTTGGCGCAGGTCGCCATGCAGGCCTACGACCCGGACTTCGCCAAGTCGGTGCGGCCGGGCGACCTGCTGGTCGGTGCCGACAATTTCGGCTACGGCCATCCGCACTACCCGCCGATGAAGGCGATGCGCCATCTCGGCATCACCGGGGTGATCGCGGAGTCCTTCTCCCCCGGCTACTGGCGCGGCGAGGTCAGCATGGGCTTTCCGCAGGTCAGCTGTCCCGGGATCCTCGGCTTCGTCCGGCGCTGGGACGAGATCGAGGTGGATTGGGCGGCGGGCGTGGTCCGCAACCACACGCAAGGCACCGAAATTCCCTATGAGCCGCTGCCGCAGGCGGATGCCGAGATGATCGAGGCCGGCGGCCTCGTCCCCTTCCTGAAGCGGCAGGCGGCCCAGCAACGCGAACAGAAGGACCATGCTCATGTCTCGGGGATCTGAATTCCGCAACCGCGTCCTGGCGCAGAAGACCGTCTGGTCGGCCGGCGCCTATGACGCCCTGTCCGCCCGCTTCATCGAGGCGGCCGGTTTCGACGCGCTGATGACCTCGGGCTTCGGCGTCTCCGCCTCCTTCCTCGGCCAGCCGGATGCCGAACTCTACACAATGTCGGAAAACCTGACGGTGGTCCGCAACGTGGTGTCGGCGGTCAATGTGCCGGTCATCGCCGACATCGACACCGGATATGGCAACGCCATCAACGTGATGCGCACGATCCGCGAGTTCGAGGCGTCGGGCGTCTCGGCCGTCATCATGGAGGATCAGGTGGCGCCCAAGCGCTGCCCGATCTGCGTCGGCGGGGTCGAGGTGATCCCGATGGACGAGGGCGTCGCCAAGATCCAGGCGGCGGTCGAGGCCCGGCGCGATCCCAACATGCTGATCATCGCCCGCACAGACGTGGTCGATCCGGCCGCCGCCATGGAGCGCGGACGCGCCTATGTCGCCGCCGGCGCCGACATGATCCAGCCGATCAGCAAATGCTTCAAGGACATCCAGGGCTTGCGCGCCATGCGCGAGGCCGTCGGCGTGCCGCTGTCGCTGCAGCTGCTCGGCTGGCTGGAGAAACTGTCGGCGGACGAGGTGGAGGAGGTGGCCGGCATGGCGACCTACGCACTGGTCCCGCTGATGACCGTCGCCTCGGCGCTGAAGGAGAATCTGGCGGCCCTGGCGGAACGCCGCTCCACCAGCGGCCTGCCTCGGCCCGTGACCGACCACAACAGCTTCATCGACTTCATCGGCTTCCCGCAGATCGAGGAGCTGCAGAAGCGCTACCTGAAGACCGCCTGACGATTCCTTGCCGGCGGACCACCCCGCCGGGTCCAAGGGCCAACCAAAAGACGACCATTCCACGGAGGAACCCCATGTTCGGTAGGCGCACTCTCCTGGCCGCCGCGGCGGCCCTGGCCCTGGCCATTCCCGTCGCCGGCACCGGCACCCAGGCTCAGGCACAGCAGCCCCCGGTCCGCATCGCCCTGATCGGCCCGATGAGCGGCACCGGCGCCTTCGAAGGCCAGCTCGGCCTGGAAGGCGCGCAGGCGATGGCCGCGGTCATCAACGCCAACGGCGGCGTCGCCGGCGGCCGCAAGCTGGAACTGCTGACCTACGACGACAAGGGCTCCCCCGAGGACGGCGTCAGCGCCGCCAAGCGGGCGATGGAGCAGGACAACGTCGACATGATCGTCGGCGGCTGGTTCAGCGCCGTCGCCCTGTCGATGAAGGAAGTGACGCGCGACAAGATCATCACCGTCATGACCAGCTCCCAGCACCCGAAGGTGACGGAGGAGGGGCACAAGTACCTGTTCCGCCTGAACGCCACCTCGGCGATGATGTCGGAGTTCTATTCCAAGGCGATCTGCGAGCGGATCAAGCCCAAGTCCATCGCCTTCATGAACGTCAACGACGACTGGGGCCGCCTGGAGCTTGAGAACTACACCAAGCTGCTGACTGGCTGCGGCATCGAGGTGAAGGGGCACGAGTTCTACAACCGCACCGACACGGACTTCACCACCGCGCTGACCAAGCTGAAGTCGCTGAACGCCGACGCCATCTACGTCGCGGCGATCAACACCTCGCAGGGCGCCACCATCTACCGGCAGATCAAGCAGACCGGCTACCGCGGCAAGGTCATCGCGTCGGCCGGCAACATGAACCCGAAGCTGGTCGAGCTGTCCGGCAATGCGCTGGAGCAGGTCTATTCCGCCTCGCCCTTCACCGAGGACGGCACCGCCCCGTCGCTGAAGCCGTGGCTGGAGCAGTACCGCAAGTCCTACAAGAACGAGCCGTCCTTCATCGCCGCGCTCGGCGCCCAGGCTGTCCAGACCCTCGCCGTCGGCATCGGCGCCGCCGGCGGCGACCCGCGCGCCTACGACAAGATCGCCGCAGCTCTGAAGTCGCAGGAAGTGCCGACCGTGATGGGAACCCTGCGCTTCTCCGACAAGGGCCAGGCTAGCCAGGCGATCCATCTGGTCCAGATCCAGAAGAAGCAGATCGTCAGCGTCCGGGACTGAGGGGCAGTCACGAGGGTCTCCCTCCTCTCCCTCCCCCCCGGGGGGGGAGGGGATAACGGCCCCCCGACAGGAAGATTCGACATGGATTTCACCGTCTTCGCCCAGCAGATCGCGAACGGCCTGGTCAACGGGATGGCCTATGTGCTCATCGCCACCGGCCTGACGCTGGTCTTCGGTGTGCTGCGCATCGTGAATTTCGCCCATGGCGAATTCTACATGCTCGGCGCCTACGTCACCTATTTCATCGGCACCCTGCTCGGGCTCGACTACATCGCGGCGGCGGCGATCTCGGCGGTGGTGGTGGCGGGGCTCGGCATCGCCGCCAACAAGCTGATCTTCTGGCCGCTGCGCCGCGACCATGAGTTCACCATCCTGCTGTCCAGCCTGGGGCTTGCCCTGCTGATCGCCAACGGCGGCGAGCTGCTGTTCGGCGCCGATCCGAAATATGTCGAGAGCCCCTTCGCCGACGAGGTTCTGGAGATCGGCACGGTGACGCTGACCCAGCAGCGCGTGCTGGTCTTCGCCGCCGCCGTGGTGGCGCTGGTCGCGGTCTATCTGTTCATCCGCTATTCGCGCTTCGGCAAGATGATGCGGGCGACGGCGCAGAACCCGAACGGGGCGGCGCTGACCGGCATCAACATCAAGCTGGTCCACGCCTATACCTTCGCGCTGGCCTGCGGGCTGGCGGCGCTGTCGGGCGCGCTGGTCGGCCCCACCGTGATGATCTTCCCGACCATCGGCAACTGGGCGGTGCTGAAGGGCTTCATCGTGGTCATCATGGGCGGTCTGGGCAGCGTCACCGGCGCCCTGTTCGCCGGCCTGCTGCTTGGCGTCATCGAATCGCTGGGCGGCGGCTACATCTCCCTCGGCTTCATGGAGGCGATCGGCTACGCGATGATCATCGCGGTCCTGCTGTGGCGTCCCAACGGCCTGTTCAGCACGGCAAGGGGTCTGCGATGAACACGAACTCCCACGGCCAGACCCTGGCGATTGCGGGCGGCGTGGCGGCGCTGGCCGTCCTGCCCTTCCTGTCCGGCAACGCCTATCTGGAACATCTGCTGGTGCTGTGGATGCTGTACGCGCTGCTGGCGCTCAGCCTCAACATCGTCATCGGCTATCTGGGCGAACTCACCTTCGGCCATGCCGCCTTCGTCGGCGTCGGCGCCTACACTTCCGCCATCCTCTCCACTCAGTTCGGCCTGCCGCCGCTGCTGGGGCTGCCGCTGGCCGGTCTGGTGGCGGCGTCGTTCGGACTGGTGATCGGCTATGCCGCCCTGCGGGTGGTCGGACCGCAGTTCGCCATCCTGACGCTGGGCTTCGGCGCCATCCTGTTCACCATCACCAACCACTGGGTGGACCTGACGCGCGGCCCGATGGGCATCACCGACATCCCGCCGATGGCGATCGGGCCGCTGTCCTTCGACAGCGCCCGCCCGACCTATTATCTGGTGCTGGCGCTGGTGCTGGCGACGGCCTATCTCTGCCACGCGCTCGTGAGCAGCCGCACCGGCCGCGCCTTCCTGGCGGTGCGGGAGAATGCGCCGCTCGCCGCCTCGCTCGGCATCAACGTCTTCCACACCAAGCTGCTGGGCTTCGTGGCCGCCACCGCCATCGCCGGCATCGGCGGCGCCATCTACGCCCACTACATCCGCGTCATCACCCCCGACATCATGGGCGTCCACAATGTCGCCGCCCTCATCATCGTCGTCATCATCGGCGGACGCGGCACCATCCTGGGGCCGATCCTGGGCGCGCTGGTCTATATCGGCCTGCTGGAATCGCTGCGCGTCGCCGGTCCGCTGCGCATGGTCATCTTCGCGGCCCTGCTGACCGGGACCGTCGTCTTCCTGCCGGGCGGGCTGGTCAGCCTGTGGCAGCGCTGGCGCAACAGCCACAAGTCGGAGAACACTCTGCCGGCGGCCTCCAACGGCCTGCCCAGCACCGAAGGAGGTGCGAAATGAACGCCGCGGCTCAAGAGATCCTGTCGGTCAGCAACCTGACCCGCATCTTCGGCGGGCTGACCGCGGTGCGCGACGTCACCATGACGGTGCAGGCCGGCGAGGTGGTCGGGCTGATCGGGCCGAACGGCGCCGGCAAGACGACGCTGTTCAACATGCTGGGCGGCTCGCTGCCTCCCTCGTCGGGCAGCATCCGCTTCGACGGCACCGACTGCACCGGCGCGCCGTCGCACGTCATGGGCCAGCGCGGCGTGTCGCGCACCTTCCAGATCACCAGCCTGTTCCCCAGCCTGACAGCGCTCGACAATGTGCGTAGCGCCGCCTACCGCACCACGCGGGCCGGCTGGGGTGCCGCCATCCTGCGCAACGCCGCCTACCGCCGCGAAGAGGCGGAACTGCGGCGCAAGGCGCTGGAGATCCTGGCCTTCTGCGATCTCGACCACCGCGCCGACACGCTGGCGGACTCCATGTCCTACGGCGAACAGCGCCGGCTGGAGATCGCCATCGCGCTGGCCGCCGAACCGCGCCTGCTGCTGCTGGACGAGCCCGCCGCCGGCATGAACCCGGAGGAGGGCCAGCGGCTGGTGGAGATGATCCGCCGCATCCGCGCCCGCGGCGTCACCGTGCTGCTGGTGGAACATCACATGCGGGTGGTCGCCAGCGTCTGCGACCGGCTGGTGGTGCTGGACCATGGGGTGAAGATCGCCGAAGGAGCGCCGGGGAAGGTGCTCAACGACCCCGAAGTGATCCGCGTGTATCTGGGACGGGAGCCGGTCGATGCTTAAGGTCGAAGGTCTGAAGGTCAGCTACGGCCACCGCGAGGCGGTCCACAACGTCTCCCTGACCGTCGAGGAAGGGGAACTGGTCACGCTGGTCGGTTCCAACGGCGCCGGCAAGACGACGACGCTGAAGGCGATCTCCGCCCTGTTGCGGCCGAGCGGCGGGACGATCACCTTCGACGGCGAGCGCATCGACCGCATGGCCCCGCATCAGGTGATCGAGCGCGGGCTGGTCCATGTGCCGGAAGGCCGCCAGCTTTTCCCCGACATGACGGTGCTGGAGCATCTGGAGCTGGGCGCGCTGCGCGGCCGGCCGGGCAGCATGGGCTTCGCCGAGCGGCTGCGCTGGGTCTACGAGCTTTTCCCCATCCTGGCCGAACGCCGCACCCAGCGGGCCGGCACCATGAGCGGCGGTCAGCAGCAGCTTGTCGCCTTCGGGCGCGGGCTGATGGCCAACCCGAGATGCCTGATGCTGGACGAGCCGACGCTGGGTCTGGCGCCGATCATCGTCGATACGCTGGCCGACACCATCAGGAACCTGCACAAGTCCGGCATCACCGTCCTGCTGGTCGAACAGCGGGTCGATCTGGCGCTTCGGCTGGCCGATCGCGCCTATGTGCTGGAGACCGGACGGGTGGTGATGGAGGACGCCGCGCAGACCCTGCTGGCCGACCCGCGCATCAAGACCGCCTATCTGGGGCTGTAAGGGCATGGCGAGCGGCGATGTCCTCGACCGGGCGCGCGCCGTCGTCGGGCCGGCGCATGTGCTGTCGGAGCCGGCGGACACCGCGCCGTTCCTGGCCGACTGGCGTGGCCGTTACCGGGGGGAGGCGCTGGGCGTCGTCCGCCCGGCCGATGCGGCGCAGGTGGCGGCCATCGTCCGGCTCTGTGGGGAGACCGGTACGCCGCTGGTGCCGCAGGGCGGCAACACCGGGGTCGTCGGCGGCGCCATTCCCGACGCGTCCGGCCGCAGCCTGGTGCTCTGCCTGTCGCGCCTGAACCGCATCCGCGCGGTCGATTCCATCGGCGACAGCCTGACGGTGGAGGCCGGCTGCACGCTGGCCGCCGTCCAGGCCGCCGCCGAAGAGGCCGGCCGGCTGTTCCCGATGAGTCTCGGCAGCGAGGGCACCTGCCAGATCGGCGGCACCATCGCCACCAATGCCGGCGGCACCGCCGTCCTGCGTTACGGCCCGATGCGCGACCTCGTGCTCGGGCTGGAGGTGGTGCTGCCCGACGGCACGCTGTGGAACGGCCTGCGCGCCCTGCGCAAGGACAACACCGGCTATGCCCTGAAGCATCTGTTCATCGGTGCGGAAGGAACGCTGGGCATCGTCACCGCGGCGACCCTGAAACTGTTTCCGCGCCCGCGTAGCACCGCCACCGCCTTCCTCGCCCTGCCCTCGCTGGACGCGGCGCTGCGGGTGTTCGCGCGGCTGCGCGCGACACTGGGCGACCGGGTGACCACCGCGGAAATCCTGTCGGAAGCACAGCTTGCCGCCGTGCTCGCCCATGTGCCGGGCACCGTCCGGCCGCTCGCCACCGTGATGCCCTGGTACCTGCTGGCCGAGGTCACCGATCCGATGGCGGGCCTGGATCTCGCCACGGCGCTGGAGGATCTGCTGGCCGAGGGGCTGGAGGACGGCAGCGTCACCGACGCGACCGTCGCCCGCAGCCATGCCCAGGCCGATGCCCTGTGGAAGCTGCGCCACAGCGTGTCGGAGGCCAACCGCAAGAGCGGCATCGTCATCGGCCACGATACGGCGGTCCCGGTCGGCCGCATCCCCGACTTCGTCGCCCGCGCCACCGCCGCCGTCGAGGCGCTGCGGCCCGATGCCCGGGTGGTGGCGGTCGGGCATATCGGTGACGGCAACATCCATCTGGTCGTCATCCTGCCGGAAAGCGCCAGGACGGACTCCCAACCGCTGGAATCCACCGCCCATGCGGTCAGTGCCGCCGTCCACCGCGTGGCGACCGAGCTCGACGGCACCATCAGCGCCGAGCACGGCATCGGCCAGAGCGTGCGCGAGGCGCTCGCCGCCTTCAAGGGACCGGCGGAGATGGCGCTGATGCGCGGCATCAAGCGGCTGTTCGACCCCCAGGGGATCATGAATCCGGGCAAGGTCGTCGCCACCGACGCATCATGATCAGGAGGGCAGCCCGATGCTCGGCCCGACGCGCCGGACGAGATCGACCACGGACGGAGTCAGCGTGTGGAAGGCGGCGAGGAAGTCGGCGCACCGGTAGGACGGCGCCGTCTCCTTGATCCGCCGGGCATATCCCCCGGCCTCCTCCCGCCGGTCGGCCAGGGCGTTGGAGAAGGCGGCGATGGCCTGGATATGGACATGGGCGTTCGGCCGCCGCGCGGCCCGGTCGCCCCACAGCGCCGCCTGGGCATGCTCCTTCAGATTCATGCAGGCAAGCGCCCGCGTGCCGAGCATGCCGAACAGCAGCGGGTCGAACGGGCTCAGCCGCTGCGCGACGTCGACGGCGCTCAGAGCCGCCCGCGCATCGCCACCCTGCGCCTGGACGAAGGCGAGGGAATAATGGCCGAGCGCGAAGTTGGGGTTGAGCCCGACCGCAAGGCTCAGTTCCTCCACCGCATCGTCCTGCCTCCCCAGCAGCCACAGCGCGCGGCCCAGGGCCAGATGGCTCGTCGGATCGCGCTCGTCCAAACCGACGCTCTGCTCCGCGAAGCGGTAGGCGTGCTCCGCCTCGATACCGCGCTGTCCGGTGCGATGCAAAAAGGCATCCTGGAAATGGGTGAAGGACAGCCCGGCATACAGCCGGGCGCTGGTCGGATCGGTGCGAAGCGCCTGTTGGAAAAGGCCGCGCGCCGTCTCGTTATCGTCGCGGGTGAAGCGGTACATGTGCCACAGGCCGCGATGATAGGCGCTCCAGCCATCCAGCGAAGACGGCGGAACCGACAGTGCGCGCCGCATCTCGGCCGCTTCGATCTCGTCGTCGAGGGCGGCGGCGATGCGGGAGGCAAGCTCGTCCTGGACCTCGAACACATGGTCCAGACGCCGGTCGTAGATGTCGCTCCACATCGCGGCACCGGTTTCGGCCTCCACCAGTTCGACGGTCAGCCGAAGCCGATTTTCGTCGGTGCGGATCGCCCCGCTGGCCAGATAGCGCACGCCGAGCGCCCGGCCGACCGTGCACGGGTCGATCTGGGTCCCGCGAAAGCGGAAGGAAGACCCGCGGGCAATGACGAACAGCGAGCGCAGCCGCGAAAGCCGTACCAGCACGTCGGCGGCGATCCCGTCGGCGAAGCCGCCGCCTTCGGACGGTCCGCCGATGGTGCCGAAGGGCAGAACCGCCAGCGACGGCCGATCGGGCAGCGCCGGCCGGATCGGCCGGGCGAGGTCTGGCAGCAGTCCGGCGGGCCGCTCGGCCAGGGTTGCGGCCAGGGTTGCGGCCACGGTTGCGGCCGGGGGTCGGTCGCGGATGCCGTGCAGCAGTTCGACCGTCTCCTCCTCCGGGTCGGCGTCGAGGCAGCGGCGCACGGCTTCGGCACAGGTCCGGTACTGCTGCACGGCGTCCGACCGCCGGCCGTTGCGCGCGTGCAGCCGCATCAGCGCGCGGTGCGCCTCCTCGCAGGCGGGATCGAGCGCCAGCCAGCGCTCCGCCGTGGACGCAACGCCGTCCCAATCGCCCTCCGCCTCGCACAATGCCGTCAGGCGCGCGAAGATCCCCGCCGCCAAGCGGTCGAAGCGGGCGCGCTCGCCGGCCAGCCAGTCATCGAACCCCTGCCTGCTGGTCTCCGCATCGGGCAGCAGCGTGCCCCCGCACAGTGCCGCCGCGGCGCGCAGGCTCTCCGCCGTGCCATTCCGCGCCAGCCGCTCAACCATCAGGCCGTCGACACACTCGGGCGGCAGGGCCAGCGATACCTCGTTCCTGTCCGTGCGGATCAGATCGAGGCCCGCCTGCCCGCCGATGCGGCGCAGGTCCATCAGGCATTGACGCAGGCTGTGCAAGGCCCGCCGTTCCTTGCAGTCCTCCCACAGCAAGGCCGACAGCCGTTCGCGGGACAACGGCCGCGGCGCGTTCAGCGCGACATAGGCAAGCAACAGCTGCGCGTTGCGTCCACGCAAGCAGAGCGTATGCCCGCCGGTATCGGCGAGCGAGAAGCCGCCCAGCAGCCTAAGCGTCGGCCCGCCCATGCCGCACCAAAACGGAAATTGACCACCCTCGCCCGATCATATCAGGCCGGACGGACCCTGTCAGACACCCGTCGGCCCAGGGATCTACCTCTGAAGGACGGGTCGGCATTTTGACGGCCGCTTGACGCAGGGGCCGACGATCGGGCGACGCCCGGCTGACGCGACGCGGCCATCCTCGCGGCCGAAGCCCGCCGTCATCGGGCACAATTCCGATCCAAGGAGGACGACATGGACGACCTGATCGCCACCGCTCCCGCCATTCAGCCACACAACGAGCGGGCCGCCGCCGTGTGGAGTTCGGGCGGCCGGGATTATGAAGAGATCATCCGCGGCGTCTACGACGGCATCGACGCCGCCGTCGCCGGGCTCGCACCCCAACCGGGCGAACGCATCCTCGATGTCGCGACCGGCACCGGCATCACGGCGCGCGCCTGTGCCCGGCGCGGCGCGCAGGTCACAGGCATCGACATCGCGGCCGGATTGCTGGACGCCGCACGCTCGCTGTCCGACGGGCTTTCCGTCGACTACCGGCTGGGCGACGCCGAGGCGCTGCCCTTCGCCGACGCCAGCTTCGACGCGGTGGTGTCGACCTTCGGCGTCATGTTCGCCGCCAGGCCGGAGGAGGCGGCGCAGGAACTCGCCCGCGTCTGCCGGCCCGGCGGCCGGCTCGCCCTGACCACCTGGACGCCGGACGGCGCCATCGCCGAGATGTTCTCGCTGATGCGCCCGTACATGGCGGCGCCGCCGGCGGTGTCGCCCTTCGCCTGGGGCCGCCGCGAACGGCTGGAGGAGTTGCTGGGCGGCGCCTTCGATCTGACGGTCACGACCCTGACCAGCCATTACGTGGAGACCGGCGGCGAAGCGGCCTGGAACACCTTCGTGACCGGCTACGGCCCGACGCGCGCCCTGGCCGCCAGTCTCGACGGGGAACGCCGCGCCGCTCTGAAGCGGGACTTCGTCGCCTTCCACGAGCGCTTCCGCGAGGGCGAGGGCATCCATGTTCCGCGCACATTCCAGCTCACGCTCGGCCGGCGGCGGTAACCCCTTCCAACTCAGGACAGGGCGGCTTCAGCCATAATGCTCGAAGCCGCCCTGGGCGACGCTTGCCTTCCAATAGGCGACGACCGAACAGGCATCGGCCGGAAGGCGAAGGGTGTGGCGGACGTGGCCCCTGATGCGTTGGGCGGTGCCATGCTCCGTCCCGCTCCACACCGCGAGCCCCGATGCGCCTTCCGCCGCCGCCATCACAGCCTCCGGCAGGGGCGAGGGGCCGGGCGCCGAACGACGATCCCGATGGAACCATGTGATCGAGGTCGCGGCCGGCGACGCCAACTCCTGCTGCTCGGCCGGTCCCGGCACCTCGACGAACACCTCGGCCGAGGCCTCCGCCGGCAGGTTTTCCAGCAGATAGGCGATGGCCGGCAATGCCGCATGGTCGCCGGCCACCACATAGCGGCTTGCCGGCTTCATCGCGATCCCGCCCGATACCGAGATCCCCACCGTCTCCCCCGGCTTGGCCCGGGCAGCCCAGCCCGACGCCACGCCAGCGCCGTGAAGCACGAAATTCACCTCCAGCGTGCCGGCGGCGGCATCGAAGCGCCGCACCGAGTAGATGCGCGGAGGCGCCCCGGCGCCGCCTTCCCCCGCCGGAACCACCAGACCGATGTGCGGGGCCAGGACGCCGGGCTTCAGCGTGAATCCCTCCAGCGCCGGACCGCCCAGAACGATGCGGCGCATGCGCGGCGTCAGGGTGGAAACGGCCACCACCTCCACCCACCGAAGATCGCAGGGATATTTGCTGCTCAAGACACGCCCCTCTGCATCGGCGCCGACGATTCCGGCCCCCACGGTCGGCCGGCATGCTAGATAAGAATGCGACTTGTTCGCAATAGTGATTTGGCCTATAGGATGTGGTTGCCACAGGAAGGGTGCCGAGGCCGCGATCCCGGGCCGGAAAGTCGATCGATGCCGTTTCATCCGAGAATGCAGAGCCATACCGAAGGGATCACCATTCTCGGCGACCTGCAATGGCGTGCCTGGAACGGGATGATCGCCGACATCTGGACGGTGGCCTGCGACCGGAATGCCGGCGGCGAATATGTGTCGGAGGCCCCCCGCCTCGTCGTGGTCCTCGACCAGCTCGGAGAGGGCGCCCTCCATGTCATGGACTCCCCCGACCGCGGCAAGTCGCACCGGCTTAGCCGGCGCCAGCCGATGAGCTTCGTTCCGGCCGGCCTCAAGGTCTGGTCGCGCACCGAGAGCATCCGCCGGCTCACCCATCTGGACCTGCATTTCGACATGTCCGTGCTGGAAGGCCGCTTCACCGAGGGTCTGGACATCGCGGAAATGGACCGGCCGCGGCTGAATTTCTCCGACGACCGCCTGCTTTCCCTGGCCCGGCTGATCGCGGCGGAATGCCGCAACTCGGGCGCCTTGCACGATCTCTATGGCGAAAGCCTGATGGCCGCCCTGTTCATCGGCCTCGTACAGAGCGAACCGGCGGCCGACCGCAAGCGCGGCCAGCTGCCGCCGCGCCAGTTGAGGCGCGTGATCGACTATATCGAGGAGCATTGCAGCCGGCCGATCCGTCTGCAGGAACTGGCCGAACTCACCGGCCTGTCCTCCTCCCATTTCTGCTCCGCCTTCAAGGCGTCGACCGGCGTGCCGCCGCACAAATGGCAGATGCGGGCACGGGTGGAGCGCGCCAAATCCCTGCTGACCGCATCGGACGTGACGCTGGCGGCGGCGGCGGCGATGGCGGGATTCTCGGATCAGGCGCATCTGACGCGCGTCTTCCGCCAGATCGTGGGCGCCACACCCGCCGCCTGGCTGCGCGACCAGTCCGCCTGATCCTATCGCGATGCCGCTCCGGCAACGAATGTCGAAAAATCGTCCAACCCGTCCAAAGACGGTTCAATCCGGGCCATCATGCATATGCTAATCATTCGCAACAACAGCCCACCTTCGGACAGGATGGTCCGGTGGCGCTTCGCGGGTGGTGCATACAGTCCGAGGCCGATTGCGATGGTTCACTTTTCGATCAAGCGAATGACCCGTTTCCTTTTGAACGGCACGGCGCTCGCCGCCCTGCTGATGCCGGCCCTGTCGCAAGCTCAGGCGCAGGACGCAAGCGCGCCCGCCATCCTCGGTCCGGTGACCGTCGAAGGCAGCAGGGCCGTCGATACGTCGACCAGCCCGGTCAAGGGCTATGTGCCGGCCCGCTCGGCCACCGGGTCCAAGACCGACACGCCGCTGGAGCAAATCCCGCAGTCGGTGTCGGTGATCGGCCGCGAGGAAATGGACGACCGCGGCGCCCAGAAGGTGGATGAGGCGCTGCGCTACACCCCCGGCGTCTTCAGCCAGCCCTTCGGCCGTGACAGCGACACCGACTGGGTGTTCATCCGCGGCTTCCAGGCGACGCAGTCCGGCGTCTACCAGGACGGGCTGCAGCTCTATGCCTACGGCTTCGGCGGCCAGTTCGTCGACAGCTACAACCTGGAGCGGATCGAGGTCCTGCGCGGCGCCTCCTCCGTGCTCTACGGCGGCAGCAACCCCGGCGGCCTGCTGAACTACGTCACCAAGCGGCCGGGCGACACCCCCGTCCGGTCGGTCGAGGTCGGCATCGACCAGCACGGCACCGCCCATCTCGGCCTGGATGTCGGCGGCGCGCTCGATCCGACCTTGAGCTACCGGCTGACCGGCCGCATCGCCGGCGGCGACACCTACACCGACTTCGCGGACGGCTTCCGCGGCACCGTTTCGCCCAGCTTCAAATGGTCGCCGAACGACGCCAACAGCCTGACTGTGCTGGCCAACTACACCGACATCGACGAGACGCACAACGGCGGCGCCTTCCTGCCCTATGTCGGCACCGTGGTGGACGCGCCCTTCGGCCGCATCGACCGCAAGGCCAACTTCACCGAGCCCGGCATCGACAGCTACCGCCGCCGTCAGGCCTCCATCGGCTACGAGTTCGAACACCGCTTCGACAACGACCTGATCTTCCGCCAGAACGCGCGCTACAACTACAGCAAGGTCCACGAGGTCACGGTCTACCCCTTCGGTTACGGCGGCTTCTCGGCCACGCCGACCGATCCCAACAACCTGCTGTCGCGCATCAATTTCGAGCACACGACCGAGGTCAACAGCGTCCTGATCGACAACCAGCTCGAAGGAAAACTGCGCACCGGCCCGGTCGAGCACACGGCGCTGGTCGGCGTCGATTACAAGTATTTCGCCATGGATCAGGTGCAGGCGTCCGGCTCGGCCACGACGATCAGCGCCACCAACCCGGTCTACGGCGCGGTCCAGGGCCAGCGCTTCGCCTACATCGACCAGGAGCTGACGATGCGTCAGCTCGGCGTCTACCTGCAGGACCAGATGCGCTTCGGCCAGGGCTTCCTGGTCACGCTGAGCGGCCGCTACGACATCGCCTCGACCGATGCCGACGGGACGCCCGCCTATGACGGCAAGACCGGCAAGTTCAGCGGCCGCGCCGGTCTGGCCTACGAGTTCGCCAATGGCCTGACCCCCTATGTCAGCGCCTCCACCTTCTTCAACCCGGTTCTGGGTTCCTCGGCCGCCGTCGGCGTCTTCAAACCGGAAAGCGGCCGACAGTACGAGGTCGGCGTCAAGTACCGCCCGGCCTGGATGGACGCCCTCTTCACCGCGGCCCTGTTCGACCTGACGCGCACCAACGTCGTGACCGGCGCCTTCAACGCCGAGACCCAGCTGGGCGAGGTCAACTCCCGCGGCGTCGAGCTCGAGGCCAAGGCCAACATCACCCCCAGCCTGAAGGCCACGGCCTCCTTCACCGCGCTCGACCTCGACATCAAGAAGGACGCCAATGCGGCCCTGATCGGCAAGACGCCCTACATCGTGCCGCAGGTCCAGGGCTCGGCCTTCCTCGACTACACCTTCCGCGAAAGCGTGCTGAACGGGGTGTCGGTCGGCGGCGGCGTGCGCTATGTCGGGTCGTCCTGGGCCGACAACGAGAACACGCTGAAGGTCCCGGCCGCGACCGTCTTCGATGCACGGATCGGCTACAAGCGCGACAGCTGGGGCGCCAACCTGTCGGTCACCAACCTGTTCGACAAGGAATATGTCGCAAGCTGCCAGACCCAGTACTCCTGCGGCTATGCGGAGGGGCGGACCGCCCTGCTGACTCTCAACATGACTTGGTAACCTGATGCCCGGCCCGGACAACACCCCTGCCCTGTACGAACTCGATGCCGTCGGATTTTCGGCGGCCGGCCGGCCGATCCTGTCGGACCTGTCGCTTCGGCTGGAGCAGGGGCGCATCTACGGGCTGGTCGGCCCCAACGGCTCCGGCAAGAGCACGCTGATCCGCATGCTCGCCCGCCAGCAGCCGCCGGGGGCCGGGCGCATCCGCTGCCTCGGCACGGAGATCGCCAGGATCGGCGAGCGCGATTTCGCCCGCACCGTCGCCTACATGCCGCAATTCACCCCGCCGGCGGAGGGCATGACGGTGCGCGAGCTGGTGGCGCTCGGCCGCTTCCCCTGGCACGGCGCACTCGGCCGCTTCGGGGCGGAGGACGCCGCCAAGGTGGAGGAGGCGATCCTTGAGACCAACCTCGACGCCTTCGCCGACCGCCTCGTCGACAGCCTGTCCGGCGGCGAGCGGCAGCGCGTGTGGCTCGCCATGATGCTGGCGCAGGACACGCGCTGCCTGCTGCTGGACGAACCGACATCGGCGCTCGACATCGCCAGCCAGGTCGAGATGCTGGGGCTGGTGCGCCGGTTGAGCCGCGCCCGCGGCATCGGGGCGGTCATCGTCCTGCACGACATCAACATGGCCGCCCGGGTCTGCGACGAGATCCTGGCGATGCGCGGCGGCGCGCTGATCGCTCAGGGAACGCCGGACGCCATCATGACCGGCGAGACGCTGGGCGCGATCTACCGCCTCGCCATGGGCATCGTCCCGCACCCCGTCACCGGCGACCCCATCGGTTACGTCCTGTGATGGCAAGGGCAAGGACGATATCGCGGCGCCACGCGCTGGGCCTGACCGCCGGGTTTGCATTGATGCCCCGCCTCGCATGGGCCGCAGTTCCGCGCCGGGTTGCGGTCATCGACTGGGCGCTGCTGGAAACGGTGCTGGCACTGGGCGTGGTCCCGGTCGCCGCCACCGAACTGCTGCAATTCCGCAAGACCGTCGTCGAACCCGCGGTTCCCGCCTCCGTCACCGACATCGGGCTGCGCGGAACGCCGAATTACGAGGCGCTGAACCTCGCCGAACCGGACCTCATCCTCACCTCCAATTACTATGAAGGGCAGCGCGCCAGCCTGGAACGGGTGGCGGAAACCGTGTCGCTGTCGATCTACAGGCCGGGCGCATCGCCCTACCCGGCCGCCGCCGATGCCGCCCTCGCCCTCGGCCGGCTGCTCGGCCGCGAGGCACGGGCGCAAGCCGCCGTCGCCGATACCGACACGGAAATCGCCCGCCTGCGTGGGACGTTGAGCGGCATCGGCCGCCAGCCGGTCCTGGCGGTCAATTTCGGCGACGCCCGCCATTTCCGCGCCTTCGGCACAGACAGCATGTTCGGCGACGTGCTCCGCCGGCTGGGAGTCGAGAATGGCTGGGCGGCACAATCCAGCTACAGCGCCACCGCACCGGTCGGCATCGAGGCGCTGGCCCGCTTCCCCGACGCCACCGTCATCGTCGTTCCACCGGTTCCCGCCGACGCGGTGCGCACGCTGGCCGACAGCGCCCTGTGGCAGGCCCTGCCGATGGTGCGGGAAAGCCGCGTGGCGGTGATCGAGCCGGTCAACCATTTCGGCGGACTGCCGGCCGCCCTGCGCTTCGCCCGCCTCGCCGCCACCGCCCTTCTGCGAGGGGAAGGCGGCAATGGCTGAGCGCGCGCCGATGAACCGCATCCTGATGTGGGGCGGGCTGGCCCTGATCGCCGCCTGCCTGTCGACCGTCCAGGTCGCCGGGCATCTCGCCGCGCCGGCCCCGGTCGGAGCGACAGCGGCCGGCGCCGACTGGCTCGACACCATCATCCTCTATCACAGCGTCCTGCCGCGCATCGCCGTTTCGCTGGTCGCCGGGGCGGCGCTGGGCCTGTCGGGGCTTCTGCTCCAGCGCGTACTTCGCAATCCCTTGGCCGAGCCCTCGACCCTCGGCGTGTCGGCCGGTGCGCAGCTCGCCATGACGGTGGGACTGCTCTACGCGCCGGCGCTGATGGAGCAGGCGCGCGAGGGCGTGGCGTTGGCCGGCGGGCTGACGGTGGTCGGGCTGATCCTCGCCATGACATGGCGGCGCGGGCTGGAGCCGGTCGCCGTCATCCTCGCCGGCATGATGGTGGCGCTGACCGCGACCATGGCCAGCGCCGCGCTGATCCTCGCCAACGGCGACTATCTCTTCTCCATCTTCATCTGGGGCGGCGGCGCGTTGGCGCAGCAAAGCTGGGGACCGACCCTGACCATCGCGCTCCGCCTGCTGGTCGGGCTCGCCGCCGCGCTGCTGCTGATGCGCCCGCTGGCGATCCTCGGGTTGGACGATGCCAGCGCCCGCAGCCTGGGCGTCGCCCTCAACGCGACGCGCTTCGCCGTCATCGGCGTCGCGGTCTGGCTGGCGGCCAGCGTGACGGCGGAGGTCGGCGTGATCGGCTTCGTCGGTCTGGCCGCCCCGGCGCTGGCGCATCTCAGCGGCGCGCGCACCCAGGCGCAGAAGCTGGTCGCCGCGCCGCTGATCGGCGCGGTCCTGCTCTGGGTCACCGACGGAATGGTGCAGCTTCTGGCCGGCGCAAACGGCGAACGGGTGCCGACCGGCGCCGCCACCGCCCTGCTGGGCGGCCCGCTGCTGCTGTGGCTGCTGCCGCGCCTGCGCATGTTCGAATGGCCGTCGCTCAACAACCGCCCCGCCCCGTCGCGCCGCAGCCCGCGTCCCCGCCTGCTGATCGGCCTGATCGCCTTGCTGGGCCTTGCCGCCATGGCCCTCGCGCTGACCGTCGGCTACGGCCCGGACGGCTGGTCCGTGGCGAGCGGCCCCCTCCTCGACCGGCTCCTGGCATGGCGCGGCCCGCGCGTGGCGGTCGCGGCGGCGGCGGGCGCCATGCTGGCGGCGGCCGGGATGCTGTTGCAGCGGATCACCGCAAACCCGCTGGCCAGCCCGGAAATCCTCGGCGTCGGCACCGGCTCGGGCGTCGGGCTGACCGCCGCGCTGTTCCTGGTCGCCGCACCCGGCATCGGTATCCAGATCGCCGCCTCCGCGGCGGGGGCGGTGCTGGTGCTGGCCGCCATGCTGGCCCTGTCGCTGCGCGCCGGCTTCGGGCCGGAACGGCTGCTGCTGGCCGGCATCGCCATGAGCGCGCTGTGCAGCGCCGTCCTGACCGCCGTCATCGCCACCGGCACGCCGCAGGCCTTCACCCTGCTGCGCTGGCTGAGCGGATCGACCAACGATGCCGGCCCGGCCGACGCCTGGTTCTGCGCGGGCGCCGCGGTCCTTCTGCTGGCGGCCCTGCCTCTGGCCTCCCGCTGGCTGGAGATCCTGCCGCTCGGCGATGTCACCGCCCGCTCGGTCGGCCTGCCGGTGCAGCGCTGCCGCATCCTTCTGGTGCTGTTCGCCGGCCTGCTCACCGCGGCGGCGGCGCTCTTCGTCGGCCCCTTGAGCTTCGTCGGCCTGATCGCCCCGCACCTCGCCCGGCTGGCCGGCCTCGGCCGCGCATCGGAACAGGGCATCGGCGCCGTTCTGATCGGCGCCGGGCTGATGGTGGTGTCGGATTGGCTGGCGCGAACCGTCGCCTTCCCCTATCAACTGCCGCTGGGATTGTTCGCCGCGCTGCTTGCCGGCCCCTACCTGATCTGGTTGCTCAGCCGATCCGGCGCGCGCGCCGGCTAGCCCATTCTGTTCCCCGTGCCTATTCCCATTTTCAGTTCCGGAATGAGAAGAGCCATGCTCCGCCGCTTCCTCGCCTACTACCGTCCCTACAAGGGCCTGCTGATTCTCGACATCGCCTGCGCGATCCTGTCGGGGCTGCTGGAGCTGGGCTTCCCGATGGCGGTGCGCGCCTTCGTGGACCGGCTGCTGCCCACCCAGGACTGGCCGCTGATCGTCGCCGCCACGGCGCTGCTGCTGGCGGTCTACATGGCGAACGGCGGGTTGATGGCCATCGTGACCTACTGGGGCCACAAGCTGGGCGTCAACATCGAGACGGAGATGCGCCGGAAGAGCTTCGACCATCTGCAGAAGCTCTCCTTCGGTTTCTACGACAACAACAAGACCGGCCATCTTGTCGGCCGCGTCACCCGCGACCTGGACGAGATCGGCGAGGTCGCGCATCACGGCCCCGAAGACCTGCTGATCGCGGTGATGACCTTCGTCGGCGCCTTCGCCCTGATGGCGGTGGTGCATCTGCCGCTGGCGCTGATCACCGCCGCCATCGTGCCGGTGATCGCATGGCTGACCAGCCGCTATGGCGGGCGCATGACCAAGAACTGGCAGTCGCTCTATTCCCGCGTCGGCGACTTCAATGTCCGCATCGAGGAGAATGTCGGCGGCATGCGCGTCGTCCAGGCCTTCACCAACGAGGACCACGAGCGCAAGCTGTTCGCCGAGGACAACGACCGCTACCGCAAGACCAAGCTCGAAGCCTACAAGATCATGGCGGCGTCGACGACGCTCAGCTACATGAGCATGCGGCTGATCCTGATCGTCGTGATGCTGACCGGCGCCCATTTCGTCCTGGTGGGGGAACTGACCCAGGGCGGGTTCTTCGCCTTCCTGCTGCTGGTCAACACCTTCTTCCGCCCGATCGAGAAGATCAACGCGGTCATCGAGACCTACCCGCGCGGCATCGCCGGCTTCCGCCGCTACACCGCCCTGCTCGACACCCGGCCCGACATCGAGGACGCGCCCGGCGCCGTCCCGGCGCCGCCGCTGAAGGGCGACATCCGCTTCACCGACGTCTCCTTCGGCTATGACGCCGCCCGCCCGGTCCTGAAGGGCGTCGATCTCGCCATCAAGGCGGGGTCCACCGTCGCCTTCATCGGCCCGTCCGGCGCCGGCAAGACGACGATCTGCTCGCTGCTGCCGCGCTTCTACGAGATCGCCGGCGGCACCATCACCGTCGACGGCCTGGACATCCGCAGCATGACGCTGGCCTCGTTGCGCCGGCAGATCGGCATCGTCCAGCAGGACGTCTTCCTGTTCGGCGGCACCATCCGCGAGAACATCGCCTATGGCCGGCTCGGCGCGTCGGATGCCGAGATCGCGGAAGCGGCGCGGCGCGCCCATCTCGACGGGCTGATCGCCTCGCTGCCGGAAGGCCTCGACACCATCATCGGCGAGCGCGGCGTGAAGCTGTCGGGCGGCCAGAAGCAACGCCTGACCATCGCCCGCATGTTCCTGAAGAACCCGCCGATCCTCATCCTGGACGAGACCACCTCGGCGCTGGACACCCAGACGGAGCGGGAAATCCAGAAATCCCTGATGGAGCTGGCGGAAGGGCGGACGACCCTGATCATCGCCCACCGTCTGGCGACCATCCGCAACGCCGACGAGGTCTATGTCGTCGGCACCGGAGGCGGGATCCAGCGCATCACCCACGAGGAACTGGCCGCCCACGGCTGAGGGAAACGTATCTGAGGGTGTCGGCGCTCCACGTCCGGATCGTCGGCCCCTCCCGGCAGGACCAGCTCAGATTTGCGAACTCCGATCCCACCCATTTCCGGATCGAATGCCAGGATCGCCGATTGCATTGAAACAGAGGCGGCAGAATAGGCGTCAATCGTCGGCCTCGCCCGGTCCAATGGCTCGACAACTCTGCCTGTGATGCGCCCAGCGATCCGTGCATTCGTCCCATACGGATGCTCTCGGCGATCATCCCATCGCAGGTCTTTATCTCTGCCTGAAGAGCTTCATATCATTCACGCTAACCAGCGACGATGATGAGTGCTCATGCAACAGATAAACAAGACCGTCTCCTTCGCCGCCGGTGGCCTGATCCTATTGTTCGTTGCTCTGGCTGCGTTGTTTACCGAGCCGTTCGGCTCCCGTGTCTCGGAGATGCAGGCATTTGTCGTCGGCAACTTCGGATGGTTCTATGTGCTTGCCGTCGCAGGCTTCCTGCTGTTCGTCCTCTGGCTCTTCTTCAGCCCCTACGGCGCGATCAAGCTGGGTCACGACGATGACGAGCCGGAATTCAGCTACCCGTCCTGGTTCGCCATGCTGTTCAGCGCCGGGATGGGCATCGGGCTGCTGTTCTACGGCGTCGCCGAGCCAATGCTGCATTTCTCCAATCCGCGCGTGGGCGAGGCGGGGACTCCCGACGCGGCGCGCGAGGCGATGAACCTCGCATTCCTCCACTGGGGCCTGCACGCCTGGGCGATCTACATCGTCGTCGGGCTGTCCCTGGGCTACTTCGCCTACCGTCATGATCTTCCCCTGACCATCCGGTCGGCGCTCTATCCGCTGCTGGGCGACCGCATCCGCGGCTGGGCCGGCCATGTCGTCGACGTCATCGCCATCTTCGGCACGCTGTTCGGGATCGCGACCTCGCTGGGGCTCGGGGTCATGCAGATCAACGCCGGCTTCGCCTATCTCGGCCTGCTGGAGGTGGGGCTGTCGCAGCAGATCGTGCTGATCGCCGTCATCACGGTGGTGGCCACGGCCTCCGCCGCCAGCGGGGTCGGGCGGGGAATCCGCCGTTTGAGCGAACTGAACATGCTGGCGGGCGTGCTGCTGCTGACCTTCGTCTTCCTGCTGGGCCCGACGGTGTTCCTGCTGTCGACGCTGGTGGAGAGCATCGGCCGCTACCTGTGGACCCTGCCCTACACCAGCTTCCGCACCCTGCCCTATGCCGGGGCGGAGTGGCAGGCGAGCTGGACGATGTTCTATTGGGGCTGGTGGATCTCCTGGGCGCCGTTCGTCGGCATGTTCATCGCCCGCGTGTCGCGCGGCCGCACCATCCGCGAATTCATCGGCGGTGTGCTGTTCGCGCCGGTGGCCCTGACCATGCTATGGTTCATCGTGTTCGGCGAGACGGCGATCCACATCGAGATGTTCGAAGGCGGCGGCATGGCCGCGGCGGTGGCCGACAGCGTGCCGACCGCCCTGTTCGTCATGCTGGACCGGCTGCCGCTCAGCACGATCACCTCCGCCATCGCCACGCTGATGGTCGTCACCTTCTTCGTCACCTCCGCCGATTCCGGCGCGATGGTCATCGACATCATCGGCTCAGGCGGCAATCAGGATCCGCCGATCGCCACGCGGATTTTCTGGGCCCTCCTGTCGGGAGTGGTGGCGGCGGTGCTCCTGCTGGTCGGCGGGCTCCAGGCCCTGCAGACCGCGGCGGTCACCACGGCGCTGCCCTTCGCCTTCGTCATGGTGCTGATGTGCGTGGGGCTGGTCGTCAGCCTGCGCAGCGAGCGGAAGGTCGATCCCGGCAGGCGCGCGACCCGCGTTGCGGCAGGCGCCACCGCTCCGGCGGCGGAAACGGCCGGAGACGGGGATTGGCGGCAAGGGCTTTCCGCGATGCTGGGCCGCCGGAGCGGACAGGCCGCGGTTCCGCCGGGCGCCGGGGCCGCCCGGCGGAACGTGGCGCGCTTCATCGCCGACGATGTTGTGCCGGCGCTCCGCGACATCGCGGAGGAGCTGGAGCGCAACGGCCGCGTCGTGGAGGTCGACACCAGTTCCTTCAGCGCCGGCATCGCCGTGCTGAAGGATGGCCAGGAGGAGTTCTCCTACGCGGTCCGCGCGCGCGCCTATCATCCGATGAGCTTCGCCTTCTCGGGCATCGAGAAGGATGACGAACCCTGGCAGACGCGGGCCGAGGTCATCCTGCGCGGCGGCCTGCACAAGCAGCTTCCGCAGGAGCGGATGAACCGCAACGCCATCCGGCATGATTTCGTCCGCGAATACGGCAAATGGATGGGTTGGTGAGGACGGCGGTTCAGGCCGCCCGCACATGGCGCAGGAACTCTTCCGCCTGATCGCGCAGCGCCATCGCCTGCCGGCCGAGGTCGGCGGCGGCGGCGCGGACCTCCGACGCCATCGTCCCCGTCTCGTGCGCGGACTGCGAGACTTCCCGGATGTTGTCGGTCACCTCCGCCGTTCGGTCGGCGGCGCGCTGGACCGAGCGGGCGATGTCGGCGGTGGTCACGCCCTGATGGTCCGCCGAAACGGCGATGCGGCTGACCAGTTCACTGACCGACAGCACGGTGCGGCCGATCCCCTCGATGGCCTCCACGGCATGGCCGGTCACCGCCTGGATTTCCGCCACCTGCCGGGCGATGTCGTCGGTCGCCCGCGCGGTCTGGTTCGCCAGGGTCTTCACCTCTCCGGCGACGACGGCGAAGCCCTTGCCGGCCTCGCCAGCCCGTGCGGCTTCGATGGTGGCGTTCAGCGCCAGCAGGTTGGTCTGGCCGGCGATGTCCTGGATCAGGGTCACCACCTCGCCGATCTTGCCGGCCGCCGCCGCCAGCCCGTCCATCGTCCGGTTGGTGCGCGTCACCTCCTCCACCGCGCTGCGGACCATGTGGGCCGACTCCTCGACCTGCCGGCTGACCTCGCCGATGGAGATGCTGAGCTCTTCCGAGGCGCCGGCGACGGTGCGGACGTCGTCGCTCGCCTCGCCCGCGGCGGTGCTGACGGTTTCGGCACGCACGCTGCCGGTCTCGGCGATGTCGTGCAGGCGCTGGGCGTTGGCCTGCAACTGCGTGGTGGTGGCGCTCAGCACGCCGACGACGCCCAGCAGCGACCCCTCGAAGGACTCCGCCACCGCGTCCATCGCCTTGCGGCGTTCCTGGACCGAGCGGGCGCGCTCCTCCGCCTGCGCCTCGTGCAGCTTGGCGACCTCGATGGCGTTGTCCTTGAACACGCTCAACGCCTTTGCCATGCCGCCGATCTCGTCCTTGCGGCCCAGCGCCGGGATGGCGACCGACAGGTTGCCGCGCGCCAGATCCTCCATGGCGCCGCGGAGGCCAGACAGCGGCCTGAACATGCGCCGGGCCAGCAGCAGGCAGCAGGCGGCGACCAGCAGGGTCACGATGCCGCCGATGGCGGCGATCATCCTCTGGGTGTCGCGGATGGTCGCGAAGAACTCCGCCTTCGGGATGCCGACATAGAGCACGCCGACCACGCGCCCATCCGGCGCCTTGATCGGATCGTAGGCGGTGTAGAAGGGCGTGCCGAGGATTTCCGCCTGCCCGCGATAGGGCACGCCCCGTCCCAGCACCGCATCATGGACCGGCCCCTTGGCCAGCATGGTGCCGACCGCGCGGCTGCCGTCGGGCTTCAGCACATTGGTGGAAACGCGCCGGTCGCCCATGAACAGGGTCGCCGTGCCGCCGACCAGCCGCTTGACCCGGTCGACCGGCTCGAAGAAGTCGTTCAGGGCGCGTTCGCCGGCATAAAGCTTGCCGTCGCGCACGTCGAACGCCTGCCCATACTGGTTCAGCACGTCCCAGGCCACGCGCATGTTGGTTTCCTGCCGCTCGATCGCCACCCGTTCGGCATAGCGGGTCAGCAGCAACTCGTTGACACCGAACATGGCGAAGGCAAGCAACAGCAGTCCGCCTCCGCAAAGCACCACCGTCTTGCCCGCCAGCGACAAAGCCTTCATCCTCATGCCCAACCCCTGGTTTGATCCGACTGCTGAATGTTTGTTTTTGTTTTTTTGGTTTACCCTTCAAGGAAACCGCAATATCAAGGGAAAGACGGATAGGGGTTAAGAAAAAGTTAGAGGGAAATCCGGATTCGTCTTCTGGTATTAGCCTCAGTCATACGGATTGATCGAGGGGCGGCGACTGTTCCGAAAAATTCGTTCGCTCGCCATCGCCATCCATAAACAACATTACGAACATGCGCCGACGATGTGGCCGATTTGGTCGCCCGCAGATTTTCTCATGATCATGCCCCTTCGAATATCCTAAAAGTCATATATCCTTGAGGCCGGCTCCGCCGCCTGCTGATCCGCCGGCGCATATACGGCTTCTATATTTCCGGGCACCGCCGCCCCCCATCGAATCTATACGCGGCGCGGGATCATCCTTGCAGGGTCGGATCTCCCGGCCGCCGGCATCACGGCGGACGGGCGGTCCGGACCTCTTTCCGTTCGACCGGAGCCTTGATCCCATGCTCGACCTTCTGTTCCTGGCGCTGACCGGCGGCTTCTTCGCCGCGGCGGTCGCCTATGTTCACGCCTGCGACCGGCTGTGAGGAGGCGGCGATGATCCTCGATTACGCGCTGGCCGGCCTCGTGACCGGCGGGCTGCTGGCCTATCTGGTCTATGCCCTGATCCACCCTGAACGGTTTTGAGGAGTCCCGTCCCATGACCGTCAACGGCTGGATCCAGATCCTGGTCTTCCTCGCCCTGGTCGTCGCGGTGACGCGGCCCCTGGGCGGTTTCATGACGCGCGTCTTCACCGGCGAGCGCACGCTGCTCTCCCCCGTCATCGGACCCGTCGAGCGCGGGCTCTACCGGCTGGCCGGCGTCGATGAGCGCACCGAGCAGCATTGGGTGAGCTACGCCGTGTCGATGCTGCTGTTCAGCGCCGCCGGCATGCTGCTGCTCTATGCCCTGCAACGGCTGCAGGCGGTGCTGCCGCTGAACCCGCAGGGCATGGCGGCGGTGCCGGCCGACCTTGCCTTCAACACGGCGGCGAGCTTCACCACCAACACCAACTGGCAGAATTACGGCGGCGAGACCACCATGGGCCATCTGGTCCAGATGGTCGGGCTGACCTTCCACAACTATGTCTCCGCCGCCGCCGGCATCGCCCTGGCGGTGGCGCTGGTCCGCGGCTTCGCCCGCGCCTCGTCCCGCACGGTCGGCAATTTCTGGGTCGATCTGACCCGCGCGACCCTCTACGTCCTGCTGCCGATCTGCCTCGTCTACGCCCTCTTCCTGGTGTGGCAGGGCGTGCCGCAGACGCTGGCCGGGTCCGTCGACGCCACCACGCTGGAGGGGGCGAAGCAGACCATCGCACTCGGCCCCGTCGCTTCGCAGGAGGCGATCAAGATGCTGGGCACCAACGGCGGCGGCTTCTTCAACGCCAACTCCGCCCACCCCTTCGAGAACCCCAACGCCCTGACCAACCTCGTCCAGATGCTGTCGATCTTCGCACTGGGCGCCGGGCTGACCAACCTGTTCGGCCGCATGGTCGGCGACGAGCGGCAGGGCTGGGCGATCCTGGCCGCCATGGGCCTGCTCTTCGTCGCCGGCGTCACCGTCGCCTATTGGGCGGAGGCACAGGGCAACCCGGCCTTCGCCGCGCTGGGCATCGACGGCGGCGCCGGCAACATGGAGGGCAAGGAGACCCGCTTCGGCGTCGCCGCCTCCGCCCTCTTCGCCGCCGTCACCACCGCCGCCTCCTGCGGCGCGGTGAACGCCATGCATGACAGCTTCATGCCCTTGGGCGGCATGGTGCCGATGATCAACATGATGCTGGGCGAGATCATCGTCGGCGGTGTCGGCGCCGGGCTCTACGGCATGCTGCTGTTCGCCATCGTGGCGCTGTTCGTCGCCGGGCTGATGGTCGGCCGCACGCCGGAATATCTGGGCAAGAAGCTGGAGGCGAAGGAGGTCAAGATGACCATGCTCGCCATCCTCTGCCTGCCGCTGATGATGCTGGGCTTCACGGCCGCCGCGGTGGTGCTCGACACCGGCACCGCATCGATGGCGAATGCCGGCCCGCACGGCTTCTCGGAAGCGCTCTACGCCTATGTCTCGGGAGCCGCCAACAACGGCAGCGCCTTCGGCGGGCTCAGCGGCAACACGCCCTGGTACAACGTCACCATCGCCATCGCCATGCTGGTCGGCCGTTTCCTGGTCATCGTGCCGATGATGGCGATCGCCGGTTCGCTGGCCGCCAAGACGCGGGCCACGGCGTCGGCCGGCACCTTCCCCACCCATGACGGGCTGTTCGTCGGGCTGCTGGTCGGCGTCATCCTGATCGTCGGCGGCCTCACCTTCTTCCCGGCTCTCGCCCTCGGCCCGGTGGTCGAGCATCTGGCGATGAGCGCCGGCACCCTCTTCTGATCGGGAACGATCCCATGCACGCCAATAGCAAACGGTCCGGACGCTCCTCGTCCAGCACCCTGCTGGACCCCGCCATCCTGCTGCCGGCCATCGGCGGCTCCTTCGCCAAGCTCGCCCCGCGCCAGATGATCCGCAACCCGGTGATGTTCTGCGTGGAGGTGGTGGCCGCGCTGACCACCCTGCTGGTCCTGCGCGACGCGATCACGGGGGCCGGCGTGTCCGGCTTCGCCGTCCAGATCGTCGTCTGGCTGTGGTTCACCCTGGTCTTCGCCAACTTCGCCGAGGCGGTGGCGGAAGGCCGCGGCAAGGCCCAGGCCGCCAGCCTGCGCAAGACCCGCACCGAGACCACCGCGAAGAAGCTGGAGAACGGCACCATCCGCATGGTCCCGGCGACCGCGCTCAAGACGGGCGACCTCGTGCTGGTGGAGGCCGGCGACATCATCCCGTCCGACGGCGAGGTGGTGGAGGGCGTCGCGTCCGTCAACGAGGCCGCCATCACCGGCGAATCCGCCCCCGTCATCCGCGAGAGCGGCGGCGACCGCTCCGCCGTCACCGGCGGAACGCAGGTGATCTCCGACCACATCAAGGTGCGGATCACCGCCGCCCCCGGCTCCACCTTCCTCGACCGCATGATCTCGCTGGTGGAAGGCGCCCAGCGCCAGAAGACCCCCAACGAGATCGCGCTGAACATCCTGCTGGCCGGGCTGACCATCGTCTTCGTCATCGCGGTGGCGACGATCCCCAGCTTCGCCGCCTATGCCGGCGGGTCGGTCGGCGTGCTGGTTCTGGTGGCGCTGTTCGTCACGCTGATCCCCACCACCATCGGCGCGCTGCTGTCGGCCATCGGCATCGCCGGCATGGATCGTCTGGTCCGCTTCAACGTGCTCGCCATGTCCGGCCGCGCGGTGGAGGCGGCAGGCGACGTCGACACGCTGCTGCTCGACAAGACCGGCACCATCACCCTTGGCAACCGTCAGGCCGCCGAGTTCCTGCCGGTCGCCGGCGTCGGCGAGCAGGAACTGGCCGACGCCGCCCAGCTCGCCTCGCTGGCCGACGAGACGCCGGAAGGCCGCTCCATCGTCGTGCTCGCCAAGCAGGAGTACGGCATCCGCGCCCGCGCCATGGAGGAGATGCAGGCGACCTTCGTCCCCTTCACCGCCCAGACCCGCATCAGCGGCATCGACACCGGCGGCACGGTGATCCGCAAGGGCGCGGTGGACGCGGTGCTCGCCCATGTGAACGGCGCGCAGCGCGTGGCGGTCGCCGGCGGGCGGGGCGTGACGACCCTGCATCCAGGGGCCAGCGCGACCGAGCGCGAGATCCTGGCGATCTCCGAACGGGTGGCTAAGGCCGGCGGCACGCCGCTGGCGGTGGCGCGCGACGGCCGGCTGCTCGGCGTCATCCACCTGAAGGACATCGTCAAGGGCGGCATCCGCGAACGCTTCGCCGCCCTGCGCCAGATGGGCATCCGCACCGTGATGATTACGGGCGACAACCCGATGACCGCCGCCGCCATCGCCGCGGAGGCCGGGGTGGACGACTTCCTCGCCCAGGCCACCCCCGAGGCCAAGCTGCAGCTGATCCGCGACGAGCAGGCCAAGGGCAAGCTGGTCGCCATGTGCGGCGACGGCACCAACGACGCCCCGGCGCTGGCCCAGGCCGATGTCGGCGTGGCGATGAACACCGGCACGGTGGCTGCGCGCGAGGCCGGCAACATGGTCGATCTCGACAGCGACCCGACCAAGCTGATCGAGATCGTCGAGATCGGCAAGCAGCTGCTGATGACCCGCGGCGCGCTCACCACCTTCTCCATCGCCAACGACGTGGCGAAGTATTTCGCCATCATTCCCGCCATGTTCCTCGCCTTCTACCCGCAGCTTCAGGCGCTGAACGTGATGGGGCTGCACAGCCCGGAAAGCGCCATCCTGTCGGCGATCATCTTCAACGCGCTGATCATCGTGGCGCTGATCCCGCTGGCCCTGCGCGGCGTGCGCTACCGCGCGGTGGGCGCCGCGGGGCTGCTCCGCCGCAACCTGCTGATCTACGGTCTTGGTGGGCTGGTGGTGCCTTTCATCGGCATCAAGGCCATCGACCTGACCGTCACCGCCCTCGGGCTCGTGTGAGAGGACCCCACCCATGCTGAAGGAACTGCGTCCCGCCCTGGTCATGACCGCCGCCCTGGCGGTCGTCACCGGCCTCGCCTATCCGCTGGCCGTCACCGGCATCGCCCAGACCCTTTTCCCCCATCAGGCCAACGGCAGCCTGATCGAGCGGAACGGCACGGTGATCGGCTCCGAGCTGATCGGGCAGGACTTCGCCGCCGACCGCTATTTCCACCCGCGCCCGTCGGCCACCGCCGAGACCCCGTACAACGCCGCTAGCTCCGGCGGCTCCAACCTCGGCCCGACCGGCAAGGCGCTGGTCGAGCGCGTGCAGGCCGACGCCGAAAGGCTGAAGGCGGAGAACCCCGGCACCCCGGTCCCGGTGGAGCTGGTGACCGCATCGGGCAGCGGCCTGGACCCCGACCTGTCGCCCGCCGCCGCCGACTTCCAGGTGCCGCGCGTCGCCAAGGCCCGCGGCCTGTCGGAGGACGCCGTGCGCAGGCTGGTCGCCGACACCACCGCGCCGCGCCCGCTGGGCATCATTGGCGAGCCGACCGTCAATGTGCTGGCCCTCAATCTAGCCTTGGACAGGGCCGCAACGGCCCGCTAGAGATCCGGCGGAGCGGGGGAGACGGAACCGGATGACCGACGACCAGGGCGGGCGCAACCAGCGGCCATCGCCGGACGCGCTTCTGCGGCAGGCGGAGCGGGAGGGGCGCGGGCGGCTGAAGATCTTCCTCGGCGCCGCCCCCGGCGTGGGAAAGACCTTCGCCATGCTGCTGACCGCCCAGGCCAAGCGGCGCGACGGCGCCGACCTCGTCGTCGGCGTGGTGGAGACCCACGGCCGCGCCGATACCGAGGCGCTGGTCGCCGGGCTGGAGGTCATCCCCCGCCGCACCGTCCGCCACAAGGGCCATGCGCTGGCCGAAATGGATCTGGACGCCATCCTCGCCCGCCGGCCGAAGATCGTGCTGGTGGACGAGCTGGCGCACACCAACGCCCCCGGCAGCCGCCATGCCAAGCGATACCTCGACGTTCAGGAACTGCTGGACGCCGGCATCGACGTCTACAGCACGCTGAACATCCAGCATGTCGAAAGCCTGAACGACGTCGTCGCCAAGATCACGCGCGTCCGCGTGCGCGAAACCGTGCCGGATTCCGTCATCGACCGCGCCGACGACATCGAGGTCATCGACATCACGCCGGAGGACCTGATCCAGCGCCTGAAGGAGGGCAAGGTCTATGTCCCCCGCACGGCCGAACAGGCGATCCGCCATTACTTCTCCCCCGGCAACCTGACCGCGCTGCGCGAACTGGCGCTGCGCCGCACCGCCGACCGGGTGGACGACCAACTGCTCACCCACATGCAGGCCCACGCCATCGCCGGTCCCTGGGCTGCGGGGGAGCGGCTGCTGGTCTGCATCGACCAGGACGCGAACGGCGGTGCGCTGGTCCGCTACGCCCGCCGGCAGGCGGAGCGGCTGCGCGCCCGCTGGGGTGGCATCCATGTCGAGACCAGCCGAGACCTGCGGTTGAGCGAGGCGGAGCGCGACCGCATCGCCGACACCCTGCGCCTCGTCGAACGGCTGGGCGGGGAAGCGGTGACGATCCCCGGGCGCGACGTCGCCGACGCGGTGGTGGAGTATGCCCGCGCCAACAACATCACCCATCTCGTCATCGCCAAGTCCGGCCGCCCCCGCTGGTCGGAGCTTCTGCATGGTTCGGTGGCGCACAGCCTGATCCGGCGGGCCGGCGACATCAGCGTCCACGTCATCGCCGCCGCCAACCCCGGCGACGCTGTGCCGCCCAAGACGGTGAGGACCGAAGCGGACGGCCGGTGGTCCTTCCACGGCCTGCCCTATCTGGCCGCCACCGGCTATGTCGCGGCGGCGCTCGGGCTGGGCCACCTGCTGCATCTGGCACTGGGGCTCAGCAACATCGCGCTGGTCTTCCTGACCGCCGTTCTCGCCAGCGCCGTCACCGGCGGGCTTGGTCCGTCGCTCTATGCCTGCATCGCCAGCGTCCTGTCCTTCAACTATTTCTTCCTGCCGCCGCTCTACACCTTCACCATCGCCGATCCCGAGAACATCGTCGCCCTGCTGGTCTTCGCCGTCGTCGCCGCCATCGCCAGCAACCTGACCGCCCGCGTGCGCGCCCAGGCGCTGACCGCGCACCAGCGCGCCAAGACCACCGAGGATCTCTACCGGTTCAGCCGCAAGCTGGCCGGCGTCGTCACCATGGACGACCTACTGTGGGCCACCGCCTATCAGATCGCGGCGATGTTGAAGGTGCATGTCGTCCTGCTGATGCCCGACGGCGATGGGCAGGCGGACCGCCTGACCGTCCGCGCCGGCTACCCGCCGGAGGATGTGCTTGAGGAGGCCGACCTCGCCGCCGCCATGTGGAGCTGGCAGAACAACAAGCCGGCCGGCCGCGGCGCCGACACTCTGCCGGGTGCCCGTTGGCTGTTCCTGCCGATGCGGACCGGCCGCGGCCCGGTGGCGCTGGTCGGCGTCGATACGGTCGGTGGCGACCGCAGCCGGAAGAGCGGCCTGCTCTCCCCCGACCAGCGCCGCCTGCTCGACGCGCTCAGCGATCAGGCGGCGCTTGCCATCGAACGGGTGATGCTGGCCGAGGATGTCGACCGCGCCAAGTTGGCGGCGGAGGCCGAGCGGCTGCGCTCCGCCCTGCTCACCTCCATCTCGCACGACCTGCGCACGCCGCTGGCCTCCATCCTGGGGTCGGCCACCAGCCTGACCCGCTACGGCACCACGCTGGACGAAGCCGGGAGGCTCGATCTGGCGATCAACATCCAGGAGGAGGCGGAGCGGCTGAACCGCTTCATCGCCAATCTGCTCGACATGACGCGCCTGGAATCGGGAGCGGTCCGCCCGCGCAGCGGCCCGGTCGATCTGTCGGAACTGGTCGGCAGCGCGCTGGAACGCGCCGGCCGCATCCTCGCCGGCCACCGGGTGGAGGTGGACCTCGCCCCCGACCTGCCGATGGTGGATCTCGATCCCGTGCTGTTCGAACAGGTGCTGTTCAACCTGCTGGACAATGCGGCCAAATACGCTCCCGCCGGCAGTCGGGTGACGGTGCGGGCCAGGCGGCTGGGCGATGCGGTCGAAGTCCAATTGATGGACGAGGGCGACGGCATCCCCCCCGCCGATGTGGACCGCATCTTCGACAAGTTCTACCGTGTCCATGCCCAGGACCGGCAGCGCGCCGGCACCGGGCTGGGGCTGGCGATCTGCCGCGGCTTCGTCGAGGCGATGGGGGGCGCCATCGCCGCCGGCAACCGCCGCGACCGCTCCGGCGCCGTCTTCACCCTGACCATCCCCGCGGCGGCCGACCTGCCGGCCCTGGAGGACAGCAGCTTATGACCCAGCCCTCCGCCCCCTTGCGCGTCCTGGTCGTCGACGACGAGCCGCCGATCCGCCGCTTCCTGCGCACCAGCCTGTCGGCCCAGGGCTACGACATCGTGGAGGCGGAGGACGGCGATGCCGCGCTGAAGGAAATCCGCCGCCGCACGCCCGACCTGCTGGTGCTCGACCTGGGCCTGCCGGGCATCGACGGGCTGGAGGTGATCCGCCGCCTGCGCGGCGGCGATCCGGGTTCGCCCGGCACGACCCTGCCGATCATCGTGCTGTCCAGCCGGGTGGACGAGGCCGGCAAGGTGGAGGCGCTCGACCTCGGCGCCGACGACTATGTCACCAAGCCCTTCGGCATGGACGAACTGCTGGCCCGCATCCGCGCAGCCCTGCGCCACCGCCTTCAGCGCCAGGGTGAGCGTCCGGTCTTCCGCAGCGGCGACCTGACGGTCGATCTCGTCCGCCGCATCGTCACCGTGCGCGGCGCCGAGGTGAAGCTGTCGCCGCGCGAATACGACCTGCTGCGCCTGCTGGTCGCCCATGCCGGCAAGGTGCTGACCCACCGCATGATCCTGAACGAGGTCTGGGGCGGCGAGACCGACATCCAATACCTGCGCATCTACATCCGCCAGCTGCGTCAGAAGATCGAAGCCGAACCCGACCGCCCGCAGCACATCCTGACCGAAACCGGCGTCGGCTACCGCCTGCGGGCCGGGGAGTGAGGAGAAGTTACGCCGCCTCGTCCACCGGGGCCGGCTTGGCGGCGCGCAGGATCATGCCGAACAGGTCGCGCGGCTCGTCCGGGTCGGCCAGCATGTCCAGGTTCTCATACAGCCCCGTCCCCGCCACCTTGTCGCGGACATAGCGCAGGGCGGAGAAGTCCTCCGTCGCGAAGCCGACCGAATCGAACAGGGTGATCTGCCGCGCGTCGCGCCGGCCGACCGCCTGACCGGTCATCACCGTCCACAGCTCCGTCACCGGATGGTCGGGGGCCAGCTGCTGGATCTCGCCCTCGATCCGCGTCTGCGGCGGATATTCGACGAAGATGTCCGACCGCAGCAGGATGTCGCGGTGCAGCTCCGTCTTGCCGGGGCAGTCGCCGCCGACCGCGTTGATGTGCACGCCGGCCCCGACCATGTTGTCGGTCAGGATGGTGGCATACTGCTTGTCCGCCGTGACCGTGGTGATGATCTGCGCGCCCTCCACCGCTTCCTCGGTCGAGCGGCAGGCGGTGATGTCGAAGCCCTGGTCGCGCAGGTTGCGCACGCATTTCTGCGTCGCGGCCGGGTCGATGTCGTAGAGCCGCAGTTTACGGATCCCCAGCAGCGCCTTGAAGGCCAGCGCCTGGAACTCCGCCTGCGCTCCGTTGCCGATGATCGCCATGCAGGTCGCATCCTTCGGCGCCAGATGCTTGGCCGCAACGGCCGAGGTGGCGGCGGTGCGCAGCGCCGTCAGGATGGTCATCTCCGTCATCAGCACGGGATAGCCGTTGCCGACATCGGCCAGCACGCCGAAGGCGGTCACGGTCTGGCGCCCTTCGCGCGTGTTCTTCGGGTGGCCGTTCACATATTTGAAGCCATAGGTGCGGCCGTCGCTGGTCGGCATCAGCTCGATCACGCCCTCCGCACTGTGGGAGGCGACCCGCGGCGTCTTGTCGAAGCTCTCCCAGCGGCGGAAATCCTCCTCCACATAGGCCGACAGCTCGGTCAGGAAACGCTCCACGCCGATGTGCAGCACCAGTTTCATCATGTGGTCGACGCTGACGAAGGGAACGAGGTTCAGGTTCGGGATCATTGTCTAACGCTCCAATCGGTCAGAAGCTGCGGGTCGGATAATCGAGAACGCGGCGCCCCATCAGGCTGGCCAGCAGTTCCACCATCAGGATCGCGGTGCGCCCGCGCTCGTCCAGGAAGGGGTTCAGTTCCACCAGATCGACGCTGCTGACCATGCCGGTGTCGTGCAGCATCTCCATCACCAGATGCGCCTCGCGGAAGGTGGCGCCGCCGGGGACCGTGGTGCCGACGCCGGGGGCGATGCCGGGATCGAGGAAATCGACGTCCAGACTGACATGCAGCAGCCCGTCCGCCTCGACCACCCGCTCCAGGAACGGGCGCAGCAGCGCGGCGATGCCGTGCTCGTCGATCTTGCGCATGTCGTGCACGATGATGCCCGAGGTCTCCAGCGCCCGCCGTTCGGCCGGATCGACGCTGCGGATGCCCATCATGCAGACATTGTGCGGGTCGAGCCGCGCCGGCGGCGGCGGGAAATAGCCGTCGAAGCCGGCGCGGCCGGTGGCGTAGGCCATCGGCACGCCATGCAGGTTGCCGCTCTCCGACGTGTCCAGCGTGTGGAAATCCGGGTGCGCGTCCAGCCACAGGACGAACAGCGGGCGCCCCATCTCGGCGGCCCGCTGCGCCAGCCCGGTCAGTGTGCCGGCGGCAAGGCTGTGGTCGCCGCCCATGAAGATCGGCATGGCGTCCTGCCCGGCGCTCGCCTCGTAGGCCACCTTCGACAGCGCCGCGGTCCAGCCCGCCACCTCCGGCAGCAGCTTCAGCGCGGCGTTGCCGTGCGCCATAGGCCGCTGCGGCACCGGCCCTACGTTGCCGAGGTCGGTGACGCTGTGCCCCAGGTCGGACAGCGCCCGCGCGATGCCCGCCGTCCGGTAGGCGCTCGGCCCCATCTCGCAGCCGAGGCGCCCTGCCCCATCCTGCACCGGCACGCCGACCAGCCGGCACCGCTTCGTCTTTGTCTTCTGGTAGGACATTGTTCGGTCTCTTGCCTGTTCCCCCCACCAGCAAACCACAGGCGCGTGGCGGAACGGACAGGGCAAATTGACAAAAGCCACCATCCGGCCTACCAAACCGGACAGCCAAGCTTGTCAAAACGGCGGAGACCGGCGGACATGACCCTGGACCAGCTCGACGAAAAGCTGATCACCCTGCTGCGCCATGACGGCCGCCGCAGCATCTCCGACCTCGCCATCGAGCTGGGCGTGTCGCGGGCGACGGTACGCGGGCGGATGGAGCGGCTGGAGGCGTCCGGCATCATCATCGGCTACACCGTCATCCTGCGCGCCGACACGGTGGAGGCGCCGGTGCGCGGCATCATGCTGATCGAGGTGGAGGGGCAGGCCACCGACCGCGTCGTGCGCACGCTCAGCGGCTTCCCCGAGATCATGGAGATCCACAGCACCAACGGACGCTGGGACCTGATCGTCGAGCTTTCCGCCGCCAGCCTGCCGGAATTCGATGCCATTCTGCGCCGCATCCGTCTGATCCCCGGCATCACCACCAGCGAGACCAACCTGCTGCTGAACACCCCGCGCAGCACCCGCGCCCGTCTGTAGGGCATTCCGGGTCACGGACAGTCGGTCATCCCAACGGGCTGCGCCATGGCAACGCAGGGCTTTCCGCCTTCGCGGGGGTGACGGCCGGCGGAAGCCTGTGCCAAAGTCCGGGCGCTTCGCTGACGGCAAGGGAGCGGACAGCCGGTGCCGGGCAGCACAATGAATGGAAGGAACAAGCCGATGAAGAAGATCCTCATGGCGCTGGTGCTGGGTGCGCTGGCGACCGGGACCGCCGGCGTCACCATGGACCACCCCGCCGCCGCCAAGGACGCGAAGAAGATCCGCATCGCGTCGGAAGGCTCCTTCGCCCCGTGGAACGGCATGGACTCGTCGGGCAAGCTGGTCGGGTTCGAAATCGACCTCGCCTGGGACCTGTGCAAGCGCATGGCGGCGGAGTGCGAGTTGATCGCCCAGGATTGGGACGGCATGATCCCGTCGCTTCAGCAGGGCAAGATCGACGCCATCATGGCCGGCATGACCATCACCGAGGAACGCAAGAAGGTCATCGCCTTCGCCGGTCCCTACGGCACCGAACAATCCACCTTCGCCGTCATGAAGTCGTCCAAGCTGAACGGCGCCGCCTTCGGCACCGACAGCATCGACCTCGCCGACGAGGCCGGCAGCAAGGCCGCGCTCGCCAAGCTGGCGGAGTTGCTGAAGGGCAAGGCGGTGGGCGTGCAGACCTCCACCATCCAGGTCGATTTCCTGGAAAAGCACCTGCCGGACGTGACGGTGCGCAGCTACGACAAGATCGACAACGCCGCCATCGACCTGTCCTCCGGCCGGGTGGACGCGATCTTCGGCGACCGCTCCCCCATCGAAGCGATCATCCGCAGCATGGGCAAGGACAGCATGACGCTGGTCGGCCCGACCATGACGCGCGGCGTACTGGGTGAAGGCATGGGCGTGGGCCTGCGCAAGGCCGATGCCGATCTGAAGGCCCGCTTCGACAAGGCTATCGCCGAAGCCGGCAAGGACGGCACCATCGCCAAGCTGAGCCAGCAGCATTTCGGCTACGACGTTTCGGTGAAGTGACGCCGTAGCCGTTGACCCATATGTCGGGTGGCCGGGGCAACCCCCGGCCCCCCGATGCCGATCGACCGCCGCCGATGGATGGACATGACAACGCCGCCTTCACAGCCCGCCGCCGTCCGTGACGAAGACCATTTCATCGAGGTCCCGGGCGGCCGTCTGTTCGTGAAGGACTGGAGACCGGACGCCCCGGACGGGACCGCCCTCCCCCCGATCCTGCTGTTCCACGACTCCCTCGGCTGCGCCGATCTGTGGCGCAGCTTCCCGGCCCGGCTCGCCGCGGCGACGGCAAGGCGGGTCATCGCCTATGATCGGCTCGGCTTCGGCCGTTCCGATCCGCATCCGGGACAACTCGCCCTCGATTTCGTCGCGGCGGAGGCGCGGACCGTCGTGCCCATCCTGCTGGACCGGCTCGCCGTCGCTGAGTTCGTCGCCTGCGGTCACAGCGTCGGCGGCGGCATGGCGGTGGAGACCGCGGCATATGTCCGATCGCGCTGCCGGGCGCTGGTGACCATCGCCGCCCAGGCCTTCGTCGAGGAGCGGACGCTCGCCGGCATCCGCGTCGCCGAGCGGGGGTTCCAGGACCCGGATCAGCTCGCCCGGCTGGCGAAATACCAGGGCGACAAGGCGCGCTGGGCGGTCGATGCCTGGACCGGAGCCTGGCTTTCGCCCGAATTCGCCGGCTGGACGCTCGACGCCGCGCTGGCGGAGGTCCGCTGCCCGGTGCTGGCGCTGCATGGCGACCGGGACGAATACGGCACCATGGAGCACCCCGCCCGCATCGCCGCCGGGCGCGGAACGGTCCATATGCTTCCCGACACCGGCCACGTCCCGCACCGGGAATGCGAGGACACGGTGGTCGAGGCGATCAGGG
>JBKHVJ010000135.1:0-11746 GCA_046570145.1 Alphaproteobacteria bacterium | reverse complement strand
GCGATGCCGCCCGACACGATGGCCGGCACCGCGGCGGCGAAGGTCGCCAGGAAGAAGAACTTGACCAGATCGTAGCCAAAGGCCGTGAAGCCGCCGCTTCCCTTCCCGACCAGCGTATGGGCGTCGGCGAAGAAGTCGATGCCATAGGCGACGGTGTAGCCGATGAAGAAATAGGCAACGGTCGACATGGCGAAGTCCGACAGGATCTTCACCAGCGCGTTGACCTGATTCTTGCGCCTGACCGTCCCGACCTCCAGCAGGGCGAAGCCGCAGTGCATCGCCAGCACCATCACCGCGCCCATAAGTACGAAAAGAACGTCGCCACCCGTCTTTGCCGCATCCATTTGCACAAGTCCTGATCAATTCGCCCAAAAAAGCGGCAAATTGCTAACAGATCGTGCAGATATGCGCAAGGGCATGGCTGACGTTTGGATAGGCGGAGTGGCGGAAATGCAGCACAAAAAGCGGGCGAACCCGTTTTGGGTTGCCCGCTTGCTGCGCAAGAACGATGCCAAGTGATGAAGAAGCGGGCGGAGACGCCCTCCGCCCGGCCGATTACATGCCCGCGATCGTCATGCCGTCGATGCGCACGGTCGGCGCGTCCATACCGAAGCGCAGTTCGAGGTCGTCGGCGGCCTCCATGTTCAGGAACATGTCCTTGAGGTTGCCGGCGATGGTGATCTCGTTGACCGGGTAGGCGATCTGGCCGTTTTCGATCCAGAAGCCGCCGGCGCCGCGGCTGTAATCGCCGGTGACGCCGTTGACGCCCATGCCCATCAGGTCGGTGAGATAGAAGCCGTCCTTGATCTCCGCCAGCATGTCGGCGCGGCTGCGCTTGCCGGCCGCCATATAGACGTTGGCCGGGGCCGGGCCGGGCGGGCCGGAGGTGCCGCGGGCGGCATGGCCGGTGGTCTGCAGGCCGAGCTGCCGGGCCGACCGCAGGTCGAGCAGCCAGGTGGTCAGCACACCGTCCTCGATCAGCGTGCGGCGCGTCACCTCGACGCCCTCCGCATCGAAGGGGCGGGAGCGCAGGCCGCGCTTCACATGCGGGTCGTCGACGATGGTGATGGAGGGGGCAAAGATTTGCTGCCCCATCTTGTCCTTCAGGAAGCTGGTGCCCCGCGCGATGCTGGGACCGCTGATGGCGCCGGTCAGGTGGCCGAGCAGGCCGCGCGACACCCGCGGGTCGAACACCACCGGCACCTTGCAGCTCTTGACCCGGCGCGGGTTCAGGCGGCGGACGGCACGCTCGCCGGCCTCGCGGCCGATCTCGGCGGCATCGCGCAGGTCGGCGCCATAGACCTTGCTGTCATAATCGTAATCGCGCTCCATTCCCGTGCCGGTCCCGACGATGACGGAGGCCGACAGCGACTGGCGCGACACGCCATAGCTGCCGGCGAAGCCGTTGGATGCGGCGATGGCGATGGTCGAGCGGCTCCAGCCGGCGTCGGCGCCTTCGGAGTTGGTGACGCCCTGGACCGCCAGCGCCGCCTCTTCTGCGATGCGGGCGCGTTCGATCAGCGTTTCCGAGGACGGTTCCTCGCTGTCGCAGATGTCGAGGTCGGGCCAGCTGCGGGCCAGCTGTTCGGGATCGGCGATGCCGGCGAATCCATCCTCCGGCACCACGCGGGCCATGGCGATGGCGCGCTCGACCAGTTCGCCCAGCGCCTTGGCGCTGCGGTCGGTGGAAGAGACGATGGCCTGCCGCTTGCCGACGAACACCCGAAGGCCGAGGTCGCCGGATTCGGATCGCTCCAGCTTTTCGGTCTTGCCCAGCCGCTGGGCGAGGGACACGGACGCGCTGTCGAACAGCACGGCGTCGGCGGCATCCGCCCCGGCGGCGCGCGCCTTGGCGATCAGGTCGTCCAGCAGGTTCAGGACCCCGGACGGATCCGTCCGGTGCTGGTCGTTCGGCGAAACGGTCATCAGGCTCTCCGGTTGGTCTCCTGTCTGTCTAGCAAATGGGAGGGCAACGCGGAACGGGGAAGAGGTTAAATGGCCGCCCGCCTGTATCGGCGGCCATGCGACGGGTGCGTTTGGTGGAATGGGGAGGCGGGGGAGGGGGCGCGAACGCCCCCCTCCGCACTCAGCCCTCGATCTTCGAGAAGTCGGCGACCGCGTTCAGGGTCGTGCGGATCTGCGTCAGCAGGCGCAGGCGGTTGGCGCGCAGGTCCTTGTCCTCCGCGTTCACCGTGACCTTGTCGAAGAAGGCGTCCACCGGGCCGCGCAGCTTCGCCAGCGCCGCCATGGTGCCGGTGAAGTCCTCCGCGTCCAGCAGCGGCTTGGCGGTGGTCGAGGCCTCGTTCAGCGCGGCGAACAGCGCCTTTTCCTCGTCCTGGGCCAGACGGGTGGCATCGACCGGCTGGTCGAAGGTCGCGCCGTCCTTCTTCTCCTCGATGCGGACGATGTTGGAGGCGCGTTTGTAGGCCGCCGCCAAGTTGGCGCCCTCGTCGGAGCCGACGAAGGCCTGCAGAGCCTTCACGCGGGCCAGCAACCGCACCAGATCGTCCTCGCCGCCGAGCGCGAACACGGCATCGACCAGATCGTGACGGACGCCCTGCTCGCGCAGCACCACCTTCAGGCGGTCGGCGAAGAAGGACATCAGGTCGCCGGCGACGCCGCCGGCCGGGGCGAAGCCGCCGACCGTGTAGGCACCATGGGCCGCGGCGAACACCTCAGAGAGCTTCACCCGCAGCCCGTTCTCCAGCACCAGCCGGATCACGCCCAGCGCGGCACGGCGCAGCGCGTATGGGTCCTTCGAGCCCGTCGGCTTCTCGTCGATGGCGAAGAAGCCGACCAGCGTGTCGATCTTGTCGGCCAGCGCCACCGAGACCGAAACCGGCGCGGTCGGGCAGGAATCGGACGGACCCAGCGGCTTGTAATGGTCGGCGATGGCGTTGGCGACGTCGGCGCTCTCGCCCTGGCCCAGCGCGTAATAGCGGCCCATGATCCCCTGGACCTCGGGGAACTCGCCGACCACCTCGGTCACCAGATCGGCCTTGCAGAGCAGGGCGGCGCGGCTGGCGGCGTCGCTGTCGGCACCGATGGCGCGGGCGATCTCGGCGGCCAGCAGCTGCACGCGGGTGACCTTTTCGGCCACCGTGCCCAGCTTGGCGTGGAAGGTGATCTTCTCCAGCGCCGGGACGCGGGCTTCCAGCTTGGTCTTGCGGTCCTGGTCCCAGAAGAACTTGGCGTCGGACAGGCGGGCGCGCAGCACGCGCTCGTTGCCGGCGACCACGGCCTTGCCGCCGTCCAGCGTCTCGGTGTTCGCCACGACGATGAAGCGCGGGGCCATCTTGCCGTCGGCGTCCAGCACGGCGAAATACTTCTGGTGGGTGCGCATGGAGGTGATGAGGATCTCCGACGGCACGTCCATGAAGCTCTCGTCGATGCTGCCCATCAGCACGACCGGCCATTCGACGAGGCCGGCGACCTCCTCCAGCAGGGCGTCGTCGGGCGACAGGGTCAGGCCCTGCGCGGCGGCCAGCGACTCGGCATCGGCCTTGATCTTGGCCTTGCGCTCTTCGCGGTCGAGCACGACCTTGGCAGCGCGCAGCTTCTCCTTGTAGTCGGCGAAGCTCTCCACCGTGAAGGCGTCCGGCGCCAGGAAGCGGTGGCCGCGGGTGACGTTGCCGAAGGCGACGCGGCCCTGGGTGCCGCCGATCTCATAGCTGCCGTCGAGCACGCGTCCGCCGAACAGGGCGATGATCGAGTGCAGCGGACGGACCCAGCGCACGGTGCCGGTGCCCCAGCGCATCGACTTCGGCCAGGGCAGCTCGGCCATGGCGGCGGGGATGATCTCCGCCAGCACTTCAGCGGTTTCGCGGCCCTTCTTCTCGGTCACCGCGAAATAGAACACGCCCTTGCCGGTGTCGCGCTGCTCGCACTGGTCGAGGCTGTCGAGGCCGGCCGATTTCAGGAAGCCGGCGACCGCCTGCTCCGGCGAGCCGACGCGCGGACCCTTCTTCTCCTCGCGCACGTCGGCGGTGCGCTCCGGCAGCCCGTCGACCACCAGGGCCAGACGGCGCGGGGTCGAGTGGGCGTAGGCCGTCGTGAAGGTCAGGCCGTTCGCCGCCAGCTTGTCGGTGACGAGGCGCTTCAGGTCGTCGGCGGCCCGCGCCTGCATGCGGGCGGGGATTTCTTCGGAGAAGAATTCGATCAGGAGTTCGGTCATGGGATTACTTCGCCCCCGTCCAGGCTTCACAGCAGGCCTTGGCCAGCGTGCGCACGCGGCCGATATAGGCGGCGCGCTCGACAACGCTGATCACGCCGCGGGCGTCCAGCAGGTTGAACAGATGCGACGCCTTGATGCACTGGTCATAGGCGGGCAGCGCAAGGTTCTGCGCCACCAGCGCCTGGCACTCGGCCTCGGCGTCCTTGAAATGCTGGAGCAGCATGTCGGTGTTGGCGAACTCGAAATTGTGCTTCGAGTATTCGACCTCGGCGCGCTTGAACACGTCGCCGTACTTCACGCCCTGGCCGTTGAAATCCAGGTCGTAGACGTTCTCCACGCCCTGCACATACATGGCGAGGCGTTCCAGACCATAGGTCAGTTCGACCGCGACCGGGTCGCACTCGATGCCGCCGACCTGCTGGAAATAGGGGTACTGCGTCACCTCCATGCCGTCGCACCACACTTCCCAGCCCAGGCCCCAGGCGCCCAGGGTCGGGCTTTCCCAGTCGTCCTCGACGAAGCGGATGTCGTGCAGCGCCGGGTCGATGCCGATGGCCCGCAGGCTGTCCAGGTACAGCTCCTGCGCGTTGGCCGGCGAGGGCTTCATGATGACCTGGTACTGGTAATAGTGCTGCAAGCGGTTCGGATTCTCGCCATAGCGGCCGTCCTTCGGCCGGCGCGACGGCTGGACATAGGCCGCCTTCCAGGGATCGGGACCCAGCGCGCGCAGCGTGGTCGCGGGGTGGAAGGTGCCGGCGCCGACCTCCATGTCGTAGGGCTGCAGGATCACGCAACCCTGCTCCGACCAGAACTGGTGGAGCTTGAGGATCAGGGCCTGGAACGACAGGCCGCGGCGGTCGGCGGAATTCCCGCCGTCGGAAGTCCCGATCTGGGAGGCCATGGACGGTCCACAATAGAAATGTTGAAAACGCGCCGCACGATAGGCGGGCGCCATCGTCAAATCAAGCCGCAGCGCGGCAAATCGCGCCGCCGCGGCGTCGCGTCGGGACAGGGCAGGGCGCTTCGCGCCGTCAGCGGCCGTAGGGGCAGGCCGGGCGGCCGCAGGACACGGCGGACCGCGGAGCGACATAGGCGCCGCATTCCGGGCATTTCTCCATGTCCTCCGCCTCCGCGGCGGCGGAAGTCCGGGTTTCGCGCGGCGACGGGCCGGCGGCGGCATCGCGGCGGCCATCCGGCCGGCGGGGGGTGGTGCGTGCGCGGCCGATGGCCTGGACGCGGCTGATCCAGCGCCAGCCGAACCACACGACGCCGATCACCAGCGCAAGAAGGAGAATTTTTGACAAGGACATCATCGCCGGCAACCCGTCTGCTCTCCGGGGCATTCACCCCGTGGGCAGCGGGAAGTCAAGGGAATAGGAGAAGGGGAGGGCCGCCGCCGATTGGCTGGCGGCCCTCCGGGCCCGCCGTTCACTTCGCGGCGACGGCCGGGCGCCAGCTGTAGACCGGGGTGACGCCGTAGGTGCGGGTCATGTCGGCCTGACGCAGGCTGCGCACCAGAACCTCCGCGCCGGTGGCGACGCGGATGTCGGTGCCCAGCAGGCCGCAATCCTCCGGCAGGATGTTGACGCACTGGCTGGCATCGACACGGGTCAGCACGATGTCGAAGGGCAGGCCGTTGCGGGCATAGACGCCGAGCAGGCCGGGGGCGGAGGTCGCCGTGCGCAGGGTGACCACGCCGGCCGGCAGCGCGCGGTCGCTGGCTGCGGTCGGGCGCTGGTTGTGGCTTTCGTCCCACACGGGCTGGCCCGAGGAATCCAGCTTGGACTGGGCCGCGGCACCGCCGCTGAAGCCGGCGACGGCCAGGGGCGCGCCGCTCACCGCCGCCAGGGCCAGAATGGCCATCCGAAACCGCAACATCGTTGTGCTCCGTACTTGTCTCTGTTCTTTTTGTCCGCCCGGGCACAAGGGAGCGACCGGGCATCGCGCCATCATATGGGAACCGACACGCGCCGTCGCCCTAGCCCAGAAAGCCTACGGTGTTCGGTTAAGGTCGCGCTGCGCAAGGGTGGTGCCGACAGTTCGCTCTGGACGCAGGTTTGATGCTTGTGAATGATATTTCTTGCAACCGTTGACAGACTTTTCGGTTCCAGCATGCTTCGGTTGTGAATAATGTGTTCGCATATTTTTTGCGGGCGATTTTGTGAGAGGGTGCTCGCGGCATGGCTGCGTTTTTTGCTGAGGGTCGAGTCGGTGGGATGAAGGCCTCCATGGATGAACCGATTCTGGAAACCGCTCGTCTGATCCTGCGGCCGACCCGGGCGGAGGATTTCGATGGCTGGGCGGCGATGATGGCCGATCCGGAAACGACCGAGTTCATCGGCGGCCTGCAGTCGCGCCCGGTCGCCTGGCGCGGATTCCTGTCTATGGCCGGCGCCTGGTCGATCCAGGGCTTCGCCATGTTTTCCGTCATCGAGAAGGAGACCGGCCGTTGGGTTGGCCGAGTTGGGCCGTGGGTGCCGGATGGCTGGCCGGGCCCGGAGGTCGGCTGGGCGATCATGCGGGACTGCTGGGGCCGCGGCTATGCGGTCGAGAGCGCTGTCGCGGCCATCGACTGGGCGTTCGACCATCTCGGCTGGACCGAGGTCATCCACACCATCCATCCCCGCAACACGGCGTCGCAGGCGGTGGCGCGCAGGCTGGGGGCCGAGGTGCGTGGAACCACTCTGCTGCCCGAACCGGTCAACCCGCCCGAAGCGGATGTCTGGCACCAGACACGCGAGGAATGGCGGGTGCGGCGGCGGGCGGCGGCATTGGCCGGCTGAGGCTGCTTCTTCGTCCGAGTCGCGGCCACCCGTTTCCGGTGTCCTTCATAAGTGTGCGTTTCAGGCGGAAGCATCGCTCCTGATGGCGATTGCGGGCCATGAGTGGGGCGCTGCCCGGCCTGTTCTGCGCCATCCCGGGGTCTTCCAGCCGGGCCAAGCCTGCAATGGACGTTAAATTTCGGTGTCACGCATAGATTCTTGTGCGTTTTTCACTAGAATTTTTGCGGATTGCCTATGCTATTGGTTTAGCGGTTGCATTCCATTCGCAGCAATCCTATTGGCTGACCGATTGCAGGAGGGGCCCGTAAATGGCCAAGGAACAGGCACTCGCCCTCATAAAGCGCCTCGCCACCGACGGCGAATTCCGTAATCAGCTGAACGCCCTCGATATTCCGGGCAAACAGGCACTGCTGGCGCAGAGCGGGTTCGGCGGCGTCCTTCCCGATCATGTCCGCAGCGCAGCCGCCGACGCCTTCAATTCCTTGACCGGCAAAGAGACCGGCTTGGACAGCGATGTGGCGGTCGAATCGATCGCGACGGCTGCTTCCGCTTCGGCTACCTCGGCCTCTGCCACCTCCGCTTCGGCAACCTCCGCTTCAGCCACGTCGGCGTCCGCGACCTCCGCCTCCGCCACCTCCGCTTCGGCCACTTCGGCGTCCGGTTTCTCGGCCTCGGCTCAGTCGGCGTCGGCAGCTCCGGCGCCCGCCTTCTCCGCCTCTGCGCAATCGGCATCCGCGACCTCGGCTGCGGCGCAGTCTGCGTCCGCGGTTCCGGCCCCTGCCTTCTCGGCCGTTGCCGCCCCGGCGTCGGCCTTCTCGGCTGCGGCGCAGTCTGCGTCCGCGGTTCCGGCTCCGGCCTTCTCGGCCGTCGCCGCCCCGGCGTCCGCCTTCTCGGCTGCGGCGCAGTCTGCGTCTGCTGTTCCGGCTCCGGCCTTCTCTGCGGTTGCCGCTCCGGCGTCCGCTCACTCTGCGTCGGCAATGTCGGCGTCGGCAATGTCGGCGTCGGCGACTTCTGCGTCGGCCACCTCCGCTGCGGCGCAGTCCGCTTCGGCGACCTCCGCCGCGGCCACTCCCGGGGCGTCGGCTTCCGCCTCGCAGGGTCCGGCAGCGGCGAGCGACGATCCTACGACCGAGGCGTGATAGGATCGGGGCCGGTCTTTCCTTTGGGAGACGGCCGGCCCCGTTCCTTGGCTTCCCGCACTCTGCGGGGCTGCGAACCATCTCCACCCGAACCGGCCGGAGCCGCGAGTCCTGACCCATCCCATGGCTGACAGCGTATCGCCCGACACCGTCCATCCGGAGTTCCCCGGCATCCGCCTGGGCGACACCGTCCACCGCGCCACCAAGCGCTTCTTCCTCGGCACCCACCGCACGGCGACGCCGGAAGAGACGCTGGCCCGCATCTCGCCCCATTTCGCCCGATGCGGCATCACACGGCTGGCCGACGTGACCGGGCTGGACCGGTTGGGCATCCACACCGTCATCGGGCACCGGCCGAACAGTCCGACCCTGTCGGGCAGCGCCGGCAAGGGCTTCAGCCTCGCCGCCGCGACAGTCTCCGCCGCGATGGAGGCGATCGAATTCCACCATGCCGAGCATCTGCGCCTGCCCCATGTCGAGGCGGCGTGGAACGACCTGCCGGCCGACGGACGCATCCCGCTGGACCGGTTGCCGGGGACCAAGCACGGCTCCTTCCGTCCCGACCGGCCGGAAATCTGGACCTGGGGCTGGGATCTGATGAGCGGCCGTCCGGTCGCCGCACCCTGGACCTCGGTCGGGCTGCACAGCATGCCGCCGGGCACCAAGCCGGGCGCCCGCAGCTTCTACGCCATGGGCACCAACGGGCTGGCCAGCGGCAACCATATCCTGGAGGCGGTCGCCGCCGGCCTCTACGAGGTGATCGAGCGCGATTCCGTCGCCTGCTGGCGCTATGCCGGCGACCGGCTGAACTGGCCGACGCCGCGGGTCGATCTGGCCAGCATCGACGCCCCGTCCGTCCGCGACCTGCTGCACCGTTTCGAACTGGCCGGCATCCGCCCGCTGCTGTTCGACGTCACCACGGACATGGGTGTGCCGAGCTACATGGCCATCGTCTATGACCGCGAATTGCGCAAGACCGGCATGAACCGCGGTTACGGCAGCCATCTGGAGCCGGCGGTCGCCATGTGCCGCGCCCTGACCGAGGCGGTGCAGTCGCGGCTGGTCCTGATCGCCGGATCGCGCGACGACTTCTTCCGCCGCGACCTGGTCCGCAACCAGAATGCCGACGGCAGCGCCGAGATCGCCGCGCTGGAGGCGACGCCGATCAACACCGACGGGCGGCGCCACCGGAACCACGCCACCCCGACCTTCGAAGGCGACATCGCCATTCTGCTGACCGTGCTGCGCCGCGCCGGGATCGAGCAGGCGCTGGTCTTCGACCTGACCCTGCCGGAAATCGGCATTCCGGTGGTGCGGGTGCTGGTGCCGGGGCTGGAAGGCTACCAGTTCGACTTCTACACTCCGGGTGCCCGGCCGTTGGCTTTCGCGGACGCTCTGAAGGCGCATGCGCATCAGGCGCAAACCGGGGCGCATATGGGATCGGTCGCATGAAGATCTGTGTGTTCCTGGGCCCCACCATGCCGGTGGAGGACGCCCGCGCCATCCTGCCGGGCGCGGTCTTTCTGCCGCCGGCGGCGCAGGCCGACATCATCAGCGCCATGACCATCCATCGGCCGGAGGTGATCGCCCTGATCGACGGGGTGTTCGGCCAATCCCTGTCGGTCTGGCACAAGGAAATTCTCTATGCCCTGCACAAGGGCGTGGCGGTCTACGGCGCATCCAGCATGGGCGCCTTGCGGGCGGCCGAATGTCATCCTTTCGGCATGGTGCCGGTCGGCGAGGTGGCGCGCGGCTATGTCGACGGCCGGCTGTCCGGTGATGACGAGGTGGCGCTGGCCCATGCCGGGCCGGAAGACGGCTGGTTCCCGCTGTCGGAGCCGCTGGTGAACCTGCGCGCCAGCATGGCCGCGGCGCTGGCCGCCGGGGTGGCCGACCAGAGCCTGCACGACCGGGTGATTGCCGCCGCGAAGGCGCTGTATTTCACTGAGCGGACCCGCGACCGCATCTTCGCCGAAGCGGGACTGGGCCGGGAGGAGACGGACCGGCTGGAACGCTTCCTGGAAAGCGGCACGATCGACCAGAAGCGGCGCGATGCGGAGGCGCTGCTCGGCCATCTCGCCAGCCTGATCACGCCGCCGCGGCCGGCGCCCTTCGACTTCAACGCGTCCCATTACTTCGACGTGCTGTACGAGCGCGACCGCCGCGTCTGCCATGGCGGCAACACCGTGCCGCTGTCGGAGATCGCGTCGCACGCCGCTCTGCACCGGCCGGACTTTGCCGAGATCAACAATGCGGCACTCGGCCGCCTGCTGATCCGCCAGTTCGCCGAGGTCATGGGCGTGACGGTGGATGAGGCGGCGGTGCGGACCGAAACCCAGCGTTTCTGCACCATGCGCGGCCTCAATGGGGCGGAGGCGCTGGCCGACTGGTGCCGCCGCAACGACCTGACCGATGCCGAGTTCAGCGAGTTGATGACCGAACTGGCCATCGAGCGGGCGATGCGGCTCTGGCTGATCCCGCGCCGTTTCCTGGCGCGCACGACCAAGCCGGTGCTGAACGAACTGCGGCTGCGTGGGCTCTATGAGTCCACCGCCGAGGAGGCGGCGCTGGTCGACCGGGTGATGGAGCTGCATTTCGGCGACGCCAGCCGCCAACCCAAGGAAACGGTGGAGCAACTGCTGGCCGAGCATGTCGCCGGCACCGCCTGCCGGGTTGATGCGCCGGCCGACGTCTGGTCCTATGAATATGGCTTCAAGGATCTGCTGGACCTGCGCATCGACCTGATGCGGGCCAAGCAGGTGCGCGACCTGTTCCGCCAACTGGCGGTGGAGGCGGAAGCGGCGCTGGCGCAAACGGTGCCGCAGGAGTCCATGCCGGAACAGCCCGTGCCGGAAGAGGAGATGCAGACGTGACGACCGCAGAAGTGACCATCCGCGTGCCGACCCCGTTGCGCGGCTTCGTCGGCGGACGCGATCAGGTGGCGGTACCGGGCGCTACGGTGCGCGAGGCGCTGTCGGCTTTGACCGCCGGGCAGGACGCCTTCCGCGACCGGCTGTTCACCGCCGAAGGCGAGTTGCGCCGCTTCGTGAACGTCTATCTCGGCCGGGATGACGTGCGGCGGCTGGGCGGGCTGGAGGCGGCCTTGCCGGCCGGCGCCACCCTGACCCTGATGGTCGCCCTGGCCGGCGGTTGAGGAGCGTTTCGCCATGAGCCTGAAGGACCGGCGCCTTGCCGATCTGCGCGCCCGCATCGCGGAAGTGACCGTCGCCGACGCGCTCGCTCTGCAGCGGGATGGCGCCCTGCTGGTCGATGTCCGCGAGGACGAGGAAACGGCGACCGGCAGCTCCGCCGGGGCGCTGCGCCTGCCGCGCGGCTTCCTGGAACTGCGGATCGAGGAGAAGGCGCCCGACCCTGCACGTCCCATCCTGCTGATGTGTGCCGGCGGCACCCGGTCTCTGTTCGCGGCGGAGGATTTGCTGCGGCTGGGCTATCAGGATGTTCGCTCGGTCGCCGGCGGCTTCTCCGCCTGGAAGGCCGCGGGTCTGCCGGTGGAGGTGCCGCCGCAGCTCGACGCCGCCCAGCGCGAGCGCTACCGCCGCCACCTGACCATGCCGGAGGTGGGGGAGGCCGGGCAGCACAGGCTGCTGCGCAGCCGCGTCGCGCTGATCGGTGCCGGCGGGCTGGGATCG
>JBKHVJ010000134.1:0-13055 GCA_046570145.1 Alphaproteobacteria bacterium | reverse complement strand
TCGAGCGCCGGGGGTACACGGCGCTGCACGCCACCTACGACGCCGACTCCCGCTTCGGCCGGGTGAAGGTGGCGGTCATCGCCGTCTTCACCAAGCTCACGGACCCCGGCGCGGCGAAGCGGGAGGTCGTCTTCGTTCCCGCAGACCTGGGCTGATGACGGTGTACGGGACGCCGCATTCACCACTGGGGATCGCATCTCGGAACAGGTATGATGACGCCCCCGATCATGACCGAGGTGCTCATGCGTAAGTTTGAGGTTCTCCACCGCGTCGAACCCGGCATTCAGTGGCCTGATGCAGACGTTCTGGAACTGCACGCGGACCTCGGGCGCATGTTCATGGACGCTGTCGAGTCGGGTCTGCCGAAGGATGGCCTCATCCCGCAGGAGCACGTCGTGCTGGCTTGGGACAAGGTGTCCTTGCCCAAGAGCATTCGGCTGGTCGCAAACTTCACCGCCTTCTACCGGCCGCCCAGCGTCTTCGACGACAAGCACGTCCACGCGAAGTGGAGCGTCTGCACCAAGATGTCGTCGATGACCGGCGCAACGGGCGCAAGCTGGCTGAAGTCCCCAACCGAGAACCCGATGGCGATCTACGGCGAGGTGGTTGCCGACGGCTTCATCGACCGCGGCGAGGCGATCCGCGCGCTCGGCGAGATGGCCAAGATCCGCGAGTGCGGGTGGGCGCGCGAACAGCTGGCTGCGGCCGCGCGCAAGGTCCTGGGCGAGCCGCCGGAGGACACGCCGGACAGCGTGCCGCACTGGCTGCCCCGCGACCGGCATGAGGTCGAGGACATCACCTCCCGTCTCATTCCCTGGTTCGAGCCGGTGAACAAAGACGACGTTCGGCGCCAGCTGGACGAGGCTGTCATGACGGTCCTGCGCCAGCGCGCCGTGCGCATCGGGGAAGAAGACCGCTTCCCTGAAAGCGTGGCCTGAGACCGGGAGGCCGTCATGGAGGATGGACTGGCTTACGTTTGGCCGGAAGGCGCCACCGCGTGGACGGAGATCCCGTGGCCGGACTGGGTGGCGTTCGCCAAGCGCAAGGTGGATCGCCTGCCCGGGGTGGCTGGGGAAACGCACATCATCCTGTGCGTGGTCGATGAGGGCGTGGTGCTGAACATGCTCTGCCACCACGACCTGTTCGGGCCGGACGGCCGCTTCATCAAGCGGTTGACCGTGCTGTCCGACGAGGAGAAGGCCCGGCAGGAAGCCCTCATGGCCAAGGGCATGAAGGAAGGCGACCTGTACGGCGAGGAGAAGCGGGTCTACGACGAGCTCAATGAGCGGGAGTGGGAAGGCAGCCTGCCGTCCCGCGACCAGCTGCGCGCACTGGTCGGCGCACTGAGCCTGCCGGTGTCGCCTGACCACGGTGCCCAGCACCTGCTCCGGAAGGCCGGGCTGGACCGGGTGAACTGGACAGCCGAAGCCAGCTGCTGATCTCCGCCATGCGGGCCTTCCGGAGGACGTCGTGCACCTCGCCAACACCGTTATCGAGTTCATCGACGGGTACCTGAAGACCCATCCGGAAGACCGCGATCTGGGACGTCATCGCAAGCGCATCGCCCTGTCTCCGCGCACCGGCGACGGCCAGGGGCTCTGGCTTCATGTCGCCCTTGAGGCCCTGTCCAACCCACGGTGCGGCCGCTTTGAGATCGGCGCGGGCGTGTTGGCGGCGGCGCACCAGGTGATGTCGACCAAGCCCGCCTCCATGCTGGCAGCGCTGCATCGGGCCCGCGCACCGCATCCGCTCACCTGGGTGGAGTGGGCCACGCCGGACGACCGGTCGGCATCCCGCCGGGGCTGGCTCGTCCTCGAGCAGCAGGACGGCGCCATCGCGGTGCCGTTCGCCTGTGGCCGCCGGGACGGCGCCATCAGCATCCAGGCGTACGCGCTGGCCATCGGCTGGGATCAGGAGGTCCGGGCGGCCGACCTCCTCGCCAATCCAGACATCGCAGAGATGGTCCGGTCTCACCGCGAAACGGCGTCGGCCCCGGCAAAGCTGAAGGCAGTGCTTGAGAAGGCTGAGCCCGGCGCCGGTGCCGACAACGACGATACCGCGGCGCTAAGCCGATCGTTCTCGGACGAGGACTTCGCCGCCATCATCGGGCTGGACGATCGGCTGCGCATGGTGCCGATGGACCAGTACGGCACTCTCCAGCCCGAGCGTGGGTCCGAGCGGACCTCGACGCGGCTGGTCCGGTGCCGTGAACTCGTTGCGCTCCTGCTGCTCATCAACAGTCGGAACGCGGTCCACGTCGGCGAGAACGAGGATCTCACCAAGCTGAACCGAGCCCGCCAGCGCAAGGCGAAGCCCGGCTTGGTGCCGTTGCGGCCGGTGTCGCTCGACCTGTCCCGGCGCCTGCGCGCCGCTCGCCGTGCCGGAGGTGGCGTCGATGAACGCGAGGTCCGGGCGCACATCGTCCGCGGGCATTTCAAGGTCAGGGCGTCCGGCGTCTTCTGGTGGTCGGCGCACACCCGGTTCGGTGCGCCCGCTACACCGCGCGACTACGCCGTTCACGGACTGCCTGAGGGCGTCCTCTGAGGCCATCCGATGCTCACCTGTCCCGTCCGAGCCACCCCTAGCACCCCAGGACGCCGCCGTGGCGAGGTGCTGCTGGCCTACGGTCAGGCGGCAGACGGACGCATCCTGCACATCTCAGAGGTGCCATCCGGGTTGGCGTGTGGCTGCGCCTGCCCGGGGTGCGACAGCAAGCTGGTCGCCCACAAGGGCGAGGACATTGCGCACCACTTCGCCCACTACGTTGTGACCAACTGCTCCGGCGGCACCGAAAGCGCCCTGCACAAGCTGGCGAAGCAGGTGATCGCCGAGCACGGAGTGGTTGCCACCCCCGCCGTGAAGGCCCAGCACGCCGACCAGGAACGCTTGGTCCGCCGGGAGGCGCTGTTCCGCCCCGACAGCGTGGCGCTCGAGCAGGGGATGGACGGCATGCGGCCGGACCTGATCGCGCGCCGGGGCGACCACGAGCTCCTCGTCGAGGTCGCCGTTACGCACTTCTGCGGGGCGAAGAAGATCGCGCTCATCCGCGAGCGCCAGCTGGCGGCCATCGAGATCGACCTGGGGCGGGTGGCGCACGACGCGCCAAAGGAAGAGGTGGTGGACGCCATCCTCTACTCGGCCCCGCGCACGTGGCTGTTCAACCGGTACGGGGACGAGGCAACCGCCGAACTGAGGGCGGCGGCCGAACGCCGAGACGCGGAAGAGCGGGCGCGCCAGGAGCGCGACCGGCAGCGCCGGGAGGCCAAGCGGAACGCCGACGTGCAGCGGCTCGCCTCTGCGTACCCGCAGGCCGGTGACAGGCCCGCCAGCACCCAGGCCACTGCGCCGTACATCGCCCGGATCCGCGACGCCGGGCTCGAGCACCTCGTCGGTGTGCCGGTGGACGGTGGTGCCTGTTTTGCCATCGGCGACGCCGCGTGGCAGTCGGTCGTGGTGAGCGCCTTCCTGCTCACCGAGAACATCCGCGTCCAGCTGGGCTTCCAGACCAAGGAGGTCCTGAAGGTGCTGCGTGATGCTGGTCTGGTCCGGCGGGAGTTCACCGGCTTCGTCAGCGAGGATCTTGCCGAGGCGGTCCGGGAGCAACTCCCTGGGTTCCGGTCGCCCTATGAGGCCGTTGAGGCCTATCTGACGACGCTGAAGACCTCCAACCTGCTCCTCCACATCCGCTGGCGCTGGTCGGTCGCCGACTACCAGCGGACGTTCGAGCAAGCCCGCAAACGCCTCAAGGAGCTTGCCGCCGAGCGGGGGCGGGTGGCCAGCCTGCGGAAGACGCTGGTCGCGCTGCTGGCCGAACTGCCGGAGGGGCACGGCGTCGACCCGGATCGGTGGATGCGCACTCGGCACCCGGGGTTGGACCGCTCCCCCGCGGAGATGGCCGCGCTGGGAGACTGGGGGCACACGGAGATGTGGCGTCACCTGACGCGATTGCGTCGGATGCGTGATCTCGGTGCCTCCGTCGAAGAGAACCTGCTCGGGCTGCCGTTTGAACAGGAACGGGAGCTTCGCCGCGAGGAGCGGCGGCTGGCCGACGAGGAGAAGGCCAGGAAGGCGGAGGCGGCCGCCCGTCAGGCCGGTGCGCAGCGCCTCCAGGAGCTCTCCGAGCGTGCCGTGGTGCTCCTCGGCCCGGAGGAGGCGCGGCGGTGGTTGAACACGCCCTTGCGTCTGCTGGACGACGCGGTCGCCATCAGCCTGGAAATGATGACGGCCGACCAGCTCAACGTTGCCTACAAGGCGCTGCGCATTGAGCTGGCACGCCTTGTTGCCGAGGGTGAGCGCCAAGCCCGCGCCGAGCAGCACCGCGAGCGCCTGCGACGCGAGGCTGAACGGGTGCTGGGGGCCAAGGCCGACCTGTGGATGCGCTCGACGAACCCGCAGCTGCGGAACCGCCGCCCCATCGAGGCTTGCGTCGACGAAAGCAGCTTGGCCGAGTGCTTTGCCCTGCTGAAGCCGCAGGGCGCTCGTGGTCGGCGCGGCTGACGGTGGCGGTGTCCGCGGAGGTCCCCTTTAGAGTCAATGATTCTCCCGGAATCCGTCGGCTAAGCCCTTGAACAGGGTCGACATTCTTTTCGTCGACCATCTTGAGCCGCCTGCGGCCCACGTCATTCCCGTTTGGATATGGTCATTTCCCAGCCGCGGGCTGATGCAAGCCAGCATGCGCTACGCTCACCGGCGCCGGAAGAAGCCGCGCCGGGCTTCGTCTCGGATCCGGACCCGGTGGCACCGCCTCGGCCAGCACGACGCCGCCCTGGTGGATCTAGCACACCATGCTGTGGTCACCGCGGTACGCCGTGCTGGTCCAGCGCTCGACACCGCGTTGTCCTGCTGCCAGTCCATCTGACCGGCCGCCCGCGCCTCGTCGCCCTCGTTCTGGACGATCCAGCGGATGCTGTACGGCGGCGGCAGTTGGTGTTGGCCGGTGAACCGCAGGGCGACCCCCGTCGGCAGCACGCCGACGCCGCTGCGGTGCGTGCCGTACACCGGAGCGCCCTCGCGCTTGGCCAACCCGCAGGTGATGTCCACCGTGAACGGCCGGGCCACCGCCCGGCTGGCCTCGGCCTTGGCGGATGCCTGTTCCTGATCGGTCGCCCAGAAGTCGTGGTTGAAGAACCAGCGCCACGCCGTGCGGGCTTGGGCGTCGGCGCGGTCTGTGCGCTGGAGCCCCCCAGCTTCTCGACCGCCGTCCCGAGCTTCTCCAGCAGGTTCTCGACCTAGAGGTGGCACTTGTCCTTGGCGGTGAGTTCACGGAACTCCCCATGTCCGGTCCTTTGCCCGGTTCTCGATTGAGAAATTCCTTTTAAGTATCAGAGCATTGCTGGCTTCCAGCAAGCTCCCTTGTCCGCAAGAATGTCCGTTTCTTGGGTGGCCCTGGCATGGGGCATACCAAGTTCTCAACAGCAACGACACGGACATGAGCGAAATGTTCCTGCGGGGGAGGAAGCAGAGGCAGCAGCATCCTCTCAGATGTAATGCTTGAACGGCAGCTGAGGTGTGGCCTTGTCAGCTGGAATGGCGGTCAGAACCCGGCCTACCCGGTCAGCGAATCTAAGGGTGACTGGAACGCCGTCGCCGTACATGCAGGCGTTGAAATTGACCTTCGTGAGGGAAAGGATGTCGGACATCACGGCTCTGAGATCAGCGGATCCGCGACAGACATCGACAAACAGCGGGTTCGGCACCTCGCGGCCCGGATAGGTCTGGAGGCGGGGCACAAAGCCGGACGTCCAGAGGTAGCCGGAATGTTGCGACAGCGGCAGGGCGAGGCCGCGCAGCACCGTGTAGCGGTCCCCTCTGAAGACCTTGTAGCCGTCGGCTCGCTTGATCCTCACGCCGACGAGGACCGTGGGGTGTGGGACGGCGGCGCGGAAGCCCTCCCACTCGGCGTCGTCGAACCGCGTGCGGCCGTGGATGAAAACCTCCTTGGGGTACTCGCCGTGGCGCTCCCTGTAACCCTCGATGGCCTTGGCCATCAGGCGCTCGGCGTTGGCTTTGTCCAGATGGTACTCTCGTGTCTTTTCAGAGTACCAGGGGCCAACAGCGCCCTTGAAGACCAGCCCGTCCCCGCTGTCGAGGAACATCTGCGCCCCACAGCACGCTTGGCGGACATCCTGGCCATCCAGCCGCTTGTAGACCATGCCAACGTAGCAGACACCCGGCCGGATCCCGTCGAGGCGCCAAGGCTGTCCGCCTGCTTTGTAATAGGCGGCCGTCGCGAGATTCCACGCAACCTCCGCCGGTGCCTGCAAGCGCCGGGCGGGACTCCCGTCGGTGCGCGTGAAGGCGTGCGGCGCCAGCGTCGTTTCACGCACGATCTGGATCACGGCGCGCTGGTCCAAGAGCCGCCCCTTCAGCTGGTCGCGGAAGTCTCGGGCGTAATCGTGGGCCTCTGCGGCCTTGTTCAGATTGTCGAAGAACGGGAGCAGCGGCTCGTCCGCCAGCCTCTTCGCTTTCCGGTGTTGAACGAAGTCCTCGACGTTCGTGCGCATGGCGCGCGGCACCTGAGACTTCGGCCTGCCATACTCGTACACGGTTTCCGGCAGGACGACGAACCAAGTCGTGACCGGCGCCTCCTCCTCGGTCATGTACCGGCGGATCCGCTCCTCAAAGAGGCCAACGGTCCGATAGATGGCTTGGTACGGATCGGCGTGGCGCAGAGCGGCGTCGATGTTTCCGGGTGACAGGACGAGTTCGGCTACGGGCTCCGGATCCCAAACGCACCGGAACGCCGCCTCGAAGCCCGGGAACATCGAATATTTGGGATCCTCGGCATCCGGCGATGGGATGGCCCCCTGCAACGACGCAACCCATTGCCTGAAGTAACGAAGCCCGTTCGCTGTGCCGATGGCGCCAATGCGCATCTCGCGCGGCTGGCGTCGGTCGTGGACGGGCCCGAACGCGGTCAGGCCATCCTTCGGATGCTCCATGGATTGACCATAGCCGAACACGCACCTGGGCTCGGGAATGTGCCACAACTCGGTCACTCCACATCCTCCTCGTCCAAGTCGTCCCAGCCGCCGACAAAACCTGCCGCGGCATCGAGATCTTCGGCCGCCTCGTCGGGGACCACCTCGGCATCCTGGTCGCCGCTGTCCGCGCGGGTCTTGCGGGCGGGAAGCTCGTATGTGACGGGCGCTGTCAGGGTGGTGGGCACGGCTGACACCGCGAACGACTGATCGGCTGACAGGGGCACCTCAAGTTCATCGCATCCGCCAGACAGGCCCGCGACGTAAGCAAGGTGCAGCGTCCGCCATTGCTCGTTGAACCAGGTCTTGCAGAAGCTCCGACGAAGCCGGTGCGATTTCGCGGTTTCACCCAGAAGGGTCCGGCCGTCCGTCGTAAACGCGACGTGTGGCTCCAGGGTGACGCTCAGTTCGCCGAGCGACACCATCGCTCTTGGCGCGAAGTGCCAATGCATGGCGACGCTCCGGCCACCATCCGGCGTCCGCTTCGTTTTGACGCCGTACAGGCTTTTGCGCCGTGGCTTGGTGTGCCCGACATCATTGAACCGCACGAAGCCACCTTCAATAGCACCTTCTGGGAAGAACCAGCAGGCGTGGCTGTTGGCGAGTTCCAGCTTCGCAAGCCCGCGGGCCTCACACATCCTGTTCCAGGCTTGGCGGAGCATGCTCGTGACGTGGTTGCGGGCATCCCGTCGCTGGATGACCGGATCGTCACGCCTCAGCCTGTGATTCAAGAAATCGTCCAGCGCCAACTCAGCGCGCAACGTGGCTTCGATGGTGGGTGGGAGCGCCGCCTGTACCTCGTCCATAGCCGCAAAGGCGAGAACCAGACGGTCGTGGACCGCTGTCGGAAACGGAAGGGACGTCGCGGCGCCCGCCAGCTTGTCCCGTGGCACGTCCAGGTAATAAAACCGGATGCGTTCCGGCAGCCGAGTGATGCGGAGCACGTTGGACACCATCGTGTCCTCGCGGGCAACGACCTGATGTCTCCCCTCGTACCAGTCCCGCACCCAGCGGCCGACGGCGACGGGCTCCGCTGCGCGGGGGAACTGCTCCTTCTCCAGCAGCTTCAGGAGCTTGGCCAAACCGTCAGCCCAGGATTCCTTGAACGGCACCGCGTTCTGGCGGGCGATCTGGATCGGCATGTCGCGGCGCTGGAATTCCTCCACGGCCACCGGCACGACGAAACGTGACATGGGGATGCCCAGTGCCTGAGCGGTCGCCTCGGCTCGCTCAACCTCGTTCAGCACCCCATTTTTGGATCGGGTGACCTTGGAGACGACGACGATGGTCTTCCCCACGACCGTGTCGAAGGCGTCCTCGATGTCGGTCCAGAACCGCTCGCCGCCGATCAGCTGCGTCGCCTCCGACCAAACCCGATAGCCGTGATTCGCCAGCTGAACGCCGAGCCACACGGCGAACTGGGTGTCCTCCGGCATGGCGTGGCTGAGGAACAGGACGTCCCTGGCATGAGCGGCGGGGGGCGACTGCACCACGGTCACTATCGGGTCTTCCGCGACGCGGTCTTCGACTTGCCCATTGGGGCGTCTTGCCGGTCGAGCCATTCGAGCACATGGCTTACCGCCCCAACCAGATCGGCGGGTGTGATGCCGGGAGCGTTCAGGGCATCGAAGAGGTGGCGCGGCATGCCCCCGGCTAACTCATCGTAGTTCGCCGACACTCGACTCCAGATCTCGGCCGCAGCACCGCCCGTTACCCCAAGGGGGATGGGAACGCGCCCAAGCCGAACGGCGATCTCAAACTCGGTCAGCACGCCATCGGCCATGCGGAGCCCGCCTTCCGCGGCGGGATCGACCTTCACCCCAGACAGGAAAATGCAGGCCCCGGCTTGCGAAATCAGGTCTTCCCGGTAGCGGGTGTAGAACTGTTGGCGCTCATAGCCCTCTGGGATGACCTGGGGAAAGGGGCGGAGATAGAAGCTGCGTTCCAGGTTGGCGCTGTCGGTCCTGTAGAGTTCCGCCAGTCCGCCGGAGATCAGCGCACTGCCGACCGTAAGCCCGAAGCCGGAGACGATGCGGGCTTTCCGCCGGGCGAGCATCTGCCCGAGCTTGGAGGCGATCTCGGAAACCCGCGCCCGCTCGGCGGCGTCGCCTTCAAGGTCGGGGTAGCTGCCGGACACCATGATGCTGTCGCGCCCCAGGCGCGTCTCGACGGCCGCCAGGATGTCAGTGATCTCCGCGTATTCGTCGACCTCGACCGTCTGGATGCAGTAGTTGCGCAGGTCTTCGACCCAGAGGTCATGTCGCCTCAGATCGTATGCGAACCGCTCCGCCACATTACGGCCGCGCCCCACAGGCTTCTGGGGGCGCTTCACGATGGTGAAATGCTCTGTCGGATGGTCCTCAAACGTCTCCCGCATAAGCGCGAACAGGTTGGAGACGTTCGGATCGGTGAAGCTGAACCCGAGAAACAGCATGTGCTTTGAGATCAGGTGACCAGTCAGCAGTTGGATGAAGCCGAGACGGTTCCGACGGTAAAGCTCATAATCCCCTTTAGCGATGACGACATCGTCCGCCTGCGTGATGCTGCCGTGCATCTTGTAGAGGATCGTGTGCGCCCAGGGGTCATCCGTGTTCAGGTCGGCCTGTGCGACCTTGACGTCCAGCTGCTTGCGCTGCTCGGCCCATGCGCGCTCCGGCAAGGTATCGTAGTTCGTGGTCCAGATGTGCCGGAGCGGGAGCCGCGCTAGTACACGCAGCGCCTCTGGGATCGGCTTGTCCGCGGGAAAGTGTTCCTTGATGATTCGCGTCAGCCGCGTGCGGACCTTCCCCTCCCGGTTCAGGTGGAACTGAACAAGGCCGGGCAGGTCCGGCTCTCGGTCGAGCTCCAACTTGAGTTCCGCCGCGATGTCCCGGAGGAGATCACGCCAGCTTGGATAACCCGCACCCATCGACACGCCTGCGCCAAGGAACGCGCTTCCGCTCCCCTGGCGCAGACAGCGGGCATAGGTTTCCACGAATTCCCGACGTTGCATCGTCGTCTCCCTTGAACTCAACCGACGACGTAACGCAGAACCTCCTAATAATTTATTAGTGATATTCGTTTTACGGTCGCCGGTGTCCGATCAGGAGAACCTTTATGGCCCGCCACACCTTCTTTAGCTTCCACTACCAGCGGGACGTTTTCCGAGTGAACCAGATCCGCAAAGGCGGGGAATTCATTGGAAGCGCCGCGGCCGGGTTCGTCGACGCCTCGCTTTGGGAGAAGGCCAAGCAGAAAGGCGATGCAGTCATCAAGGCCATGATCGACGACGCGCTGGTCGGCACCAGCGTGACGGTGGTCTGCATTGGGGCCAAGACGGCGCGCCGCACCTACATCAACTACGAGATCGAGCAGTCGCTGGCGCGCGGCAACGGCATGCTGGGACTCCGCATCAACCACCTTGTCGGCCATGACAAGGACGTCGACCCCGACGGTGACATCCCGGCGCTTCTCGTGCGCAACAACGTTCCGGTGTACCGCTTCACCAACGTTGCCGCGCTTGGCACGTTGATCGAGCGCGCCTACCAGAGTCGTTGACGGCGGGTAGGACATCAAGAATGCCCCTGATCACGGAACAACGACTGCGGGCGCGGGCGCAGCAGGAAACCCAGGTTCTGAAGAAGTCGGCGCCGATCCGCCTGAATGAGGCGCTCGCGTCGACGCGCGACAGCTTCGATGTCTTTCTGAGCCATTCCATCAAGGACGCTGAGCTCGTCGACGGCGCCCGGCTCGAACTCGAGGACAAAGGATTCAGCGTCTACGTCGACTGGGTCGTGGACCCCAGTATGTCACGGGAATCGGTCAGCCCTGAAACGGCGCGAAAGCTGCGGGTGCGTATGCGCCAGTGCCGATCGCTTCTGTACATGCACACCGAGAACTCACCTGACAGCAAATGGATGCCATGGGAGCTCGGCTATTTCGACGGCCATAACGGTCGCGTGGCCATCCTTCCCGTGGTCAGGAGCGCGTCCTCCGGCTTCAAAGGACAGGACTATCTGGGAATCTACCCCTTCGTGGACGCGAGCCTCGTCTCCGGTCAGCAGCGGGAGGCGCTGTGGGTGAACCGCACGTCGGACACCTACGCTCCGATGGGTGAATGGCTGCGGGATCCTGCAACCCTGCGCAAGCGCGCCTGACACCGCCACGTGCTCCGGGGCGCCGCGAGGGCAGGGGGCCGGGGCACCAAATCACCTTCGCATCAGGCGAATGCAAGTGGTGCGCTCCCTGAGCAGATCAGCACCGCTCAGCACATGGGTGCCTCACACCGCCCGCGGGAGCCCGTTGAAAGTCAGGCGATGTTCACCTTAGCGCGCGGGTTCAAGCCGCTTCCGCAGATACTGCTCGGCCTGGGACAGCCCCGAGAACCGGAGAAATCCGTCCGCTGGACGGACGCGGCCGTCGCAGGCAAACGCCAGCACGGCGCCGCTGTCGTCCGCGGGGGTGAGGATCGCGCGGACGGCGCCACCGGAGATGACGAGCCATCCGGTCGCAACCCGGCGATTGTCGCCGAGCGTAATGGGTTGGAACTTCATGTCAGCGCTCCTTCTTCTTGGCGGGACGCTTCGGTCGGGTAGGAGGAGCCCTCGGCTCCTCCACCCTTGCCGACCCCACGGAACCCTGCCTCACCGAATCTTGGCATACCCAATCGGACCCTACCGGAGCCGAGCCGAGCACCCCGTGAACGGCAAGCCGTTCCACGGCGTAGCGGCCGTGGCGGGGGCGAAAGTCACCAATGCCATGTAAATCACCGCCCAGCTTCAGCCAACTTTCGATGGCGTCGGCATCAACAACAGACGGCAAGAACCGGATCGCTATGTCCACTTGCCAGTTCTGAAAGATCGGGCGGGTCCGCATGACGCGCCCACCCGGCGTGCGCACGGGCATGCGCAGACGAAACCGTTCGTCTTCCCAGAGTTCGTCCAACGTATCAGGCCCGTCATAGACCAGGACCGCATTGGCAACGCAGATCAAGCCGGACCGGGCCGGTCCACCGCGTTTCCGGCTTCTTGCCGCCGCCGCAATAACCCCCTCGATGACATGGGCCGGGATGCACGGCCTGCTGTTGTCCACCCAGGCACTGCCGTACCACTCGCACTTGGCGACCTGCGCGTGATCCGCGATGGTCTTGTGGCGCTTTGTGGTGATCGCCGCGATTTCCCGGGACCAGAGATCAAGCGGATCAGCGAGGCGGCTATTGTGCATGACCAGCGGAGCAACACCGGTCAGGCGAAAGCGCAACGTCTCAGCCGACATGGCGCCACCCCGCGGTGCTGTCGATCAGCTGTCGCTCCATCGGCGGGGCGACCGAGGTGAGGCGAGGCAGGCGGCGCTTGGCGTGCTTCCTCTGACGCAGGGCGGACGTCACAAGCTCGTGGCAATCGCAGCACAGCGTCGTCAGATCGGATGCCCGTTCGCGGCCCAGCCGGACATACGTTCGATGATGCACCGTCAGGTTGTGACGTCGATTGCAGATGCGGCACCGTCTCCCCGAGAGCCGGAGCTCTTCGAGACGAGCCGGATTGAGCGACCAAGCCGAGCTTTGGATGTAGCTCTCGTAAGCACCAGCCGCCAAGGTCGCCCCCATCGCAGCGGCGGTGGATGCCAGCGCCGATTCGCTGCTCCACCGTCCAACCGCGAGGTTTGTACCCCAACCTGTCGTTCCACGGCAAGACGGAAATTTCTCATATAAGAGTTTTAGCTCCCTGCGGAGAGTCATGTTCCTTTTGTAGCAATACCCGGTGGACATTTGGGTCGAACTGCGAATCCTATGTCCATGATCCCCAGCGCCGCCCAGATTCGGGCCGCGCGCGGCCTGCTTGGGTGGTCTCGAGCGGAGCTTGCGACGCGAGCCAATGTGTCGACGAAAACAGTCCAGTCGCTCGAAGATGGTCTGGTGAGCCCCCGTGCGTCGACGCTGGAGGCACTTGGTCGCGTTCTCGCCGAAGGCGGGGTGCTGTTCCTCGCCCCAGGCCAAGAAGGTGGCGAAGGCGTTCGGCGCTCTTCCAGCCGATCGTAGGGTAGGGCACCAGCGCTCAAGGGTAGGGCGCGTGGATGAACAGGCCGATCGCCGTCAGC
>JBKHVJ010000133.1:0-16203 GCA_046570145.1 Alphaproteobacteria bacterium | reverse complement strand
GATTAAACAGCCAAGTCGCTGTTTTCTTTATCCGTTTCCCCTTCAGCGCCGCGCTTCGTTCAGCGCCCCGCCGTCGGTGGACCGGGTTATAGGCGCCCGCCCCCAAAACTGGCAAGCGGTTTTTTGCGCTTCGATGAAAAATTCCTGACGGTTCGTTTTTCACCGGAGCCTGGAGCGGATTCAGTGTAAGGGAACGACCCACCAACCGCGGCGTGGCCGGCGACCGTCCGAGCGCGCCAATCCATAGTGTTCCCATAGGGTTCATCCCTGCGGTCTTGTGTCGGTTGACAGGGTCGGAACGGTCCAGCATCGTCCGATCCAAAGGCTTAACACCTTCGGTGATGGCCATTGCCGGCCGCCTGCTCGGCAGCCCCAGGGGTTACAGGAGGAGGATGACGGTGCGTTCGAGGCTCTCCCGCCTTCCCACGCTCGCCTTGCTTGCCATCATGACGGCCGGTGCGCTGACGCCCGCGGCGGTTTCCGCGCGCGGCGCCGATGCGCCGAACGGTCGCGGGCCCCATGCCTACAAGCCTGCGGTCAAGCCGAACACGGGAGCGGAGGACGCGTCCGAGGCCAAGGACGATGCCAAACGCAACGACGGCAACAACGATGGCGGTCCCGCCGGTCCGGTCGACCGCCGCACCCTGTCCATCGGCCGCGGCGACACGCTGATGGATCTGCTCGCCGAAGCGAATGTGCCGGCGAACGACGCCCATGACGCGGTGGCCGCTCTGCGTGACGTCTACAACCCGCGCCGCCTCCAGGTCGGCCAGCGCGTCACGGTTCTGTTCGAGCCGCGCCGCAGCGGCGCCCGCAAGTTCGTAGGCCTGGAGTTCGCGCCCGATCCGCTGAGGTCGGTGTCGATCGCGCGCAAGGGCGATGCCGGTTTCGCCTCCAGCCAGATCGAGAAGCCGGTGACGCGCAAGCCGGTCGCGGCGCAGGGCGTCATCCGGTCGAGCCTGTTCGAGGCGGGGGCGCAAGCCAGTGTTCCGATCTCGGTCATGATGGCCTTCCTCCAGAACTTCTCCTATGACGTCGACTTCCAGCGCGACCTGCAGCCGGGCGACCGGTTCGAGGTGATGTATGAGAAACTGGTCACCGCCGACGGCACCGAGGCGGGCGAAGGCGAGTTGCTGTACGCCTCGCTGACGCTGAGCGGCGACGACATGCCGATCTACCGTTTCAAGACCCGCGACGGGCGGATCGACTATTACAATGGCGACGGCGAGAGCATCCGTCGCGCCCTGCTGCGCACCCCGATCGACGGCGCCCGCATCACGTCGGGCTTCGGCATGCGCCATCACCCGATCCTGGGCTTCAGCAAGATGCACAAAGGCGTGGATTTCGGGGCGCCGTCGGGGACGCCGATCTATGCCGCCGGTCGCGGCACCATCGAACTGGCGGAGCGCAACAACTCATACGGCAACTATGTCCGCATCCGCCACAACACCGAGATCTCCACCGCCTACGCGCATATGAGCCGCTTCGCCAAGTCGATCCGCCGCGGCGCACGGGTCGATCAGGGCGACATCATCGGCTATGTCGGCACCACCGGGCGGTCAACCGGTCCGCACCTGCATTACGAAGTGCTGAAGGCCGGGCATCAGGTGAACCCGCGCTCCGTCGACTTGCCGACCGGCGAGAAGCTGGAGGGGCGGGAATTCCAGGCCTTCCAACAAGCCCGGCGGGCGATCGACAAGCTGTTCGAGGATTCCCGGGGCGGCCTGCAACTGGCGCGCACCCCGGCGCCGGCCTCCCCGGAGGAAAAGGGCTGCAACAAGGCCACAAGCTGCTGATGGCCGGCTGCTGATCGGCATGCCGGCGGCGATGGCCGCCGGCGTGGCCGCTAGGTCGCGCCTATTCCTTGTTCATCATGTTCCGGATGGCGCCGACGAATTGCCGCGCGGTGTTCTCGTCATCCAGCATCTTCTGCAGCTTTTCACGGATGATCATCGCCTTCGGCCGCTGCTGCATCGCGCGCTCGATGGCGACGTCGGCTTCGCCGGGCTTCAACGGTTCGAGGTCGGACATGGCGGACATCCCGTGCGGAAAGGCTGTGTCGGGTCGGCACGCAGGTAAGGATAGCCGGATCCGGTCAGGCCATCATCAGGCAAAGATCATCAGGGCTGTCAGGGTCAGCGATATTGCCCGACGGTCTCCACCGCCTCCCCGCCGGTGCCGAGCTTGAACTCGGTGACGCCGGGGGCGGTGTCGGGATTGATGCCGCCGAGATCGAGCGTGCGGACGCCGCGCTGCTTCAACTCCTGCATCGCCTTCCACAGGACCAGCCGCATGGCGCCGCTCTTGCGGCCGGACTCGTCGGCCCAGCTGATCTGGCTGGTGGCGCAGATGCCATGGCGGAAGAACAGGCCGCAGGCAACCGGCTTGCGCCCGTCGAGCGCCGTCACCATCAGCGCCCCGTCGGTGCGGCCGCCTCCCTTGACCATGGCATTGCGCAGGCGGACGGCCAGCGGCCCGGTCATGGCGCGGAAGCCCTTGCCCAGTGCCTGGTCGTGCTCCTGCTTCATCAGCCAAGGCAGATTGTCGGCCTTCCAATCGACGTCGAGAATGAGCCCTGCCTTCTCTGCCCCGCGCAGACGCTGGCGCCAGTCGCGGGCAAGGCCGGCGCGCATCGCCTCCTCGTTGCGGGTCAGGTCGAACCAGACGGTCCGGTAGCCGGGGCCGATCTTGCGGAAGCCGCAGCGGGCCAGCAACGCCTCGGTCTCCGGCCCGGCGGGCAGTTCCGGCAACAGGCTGGCGCGGCTGAGCGGCGAGCGCCGGCAGGCGCGGCGCAACAGGCGGAACACGGGCTCCAGCGTGTCGGCATCGGGAATCGTTCCGTCGAGCCAGAGCGGACCGCGGTAGCACTGGCGGTCGTGGAACAGCTTCAGCATGCGGCGGTCGAGCGTCTGGACCAGCCCCAGCGTTTCGCCGCCTCGGCGGATCACGCCCAGCCGCGGGACATGGCCATAGGTGCGGCCCATGGCGCGGCCATAGGCGAAGCTCTGCAGCAGGGTCGAGCGGGGAACGCGGGCGAACAGTGCGTCCCAATCGCCGACCGTGCCTTCGTTCCAGGCGATGTCGATCTCCGGCATCGGGGCCTCCGGTGTATCAGGCCGGCGGATCAGGCCGGCGGCAGGGCGGAGGTCGCTTCTTCCACCTGGGCGAAGGTCGGACGGTATTCAGGTTCCAGCACGTTGCGCGCGTATTCCACCGAAATGGCGGGCGCGTAGCCGGACAGATGGGCGATTAGGCCGGTCTTCATCGCGTGATAGTACTTGCCTTCAGCGTGGTAGATGTTCTTCAGACCGCTGGCGATGGGGGCGAGGAAGCCGTAGGCAACCAGAATGCCGGTGAAGGTGCCGACCAGCGCGCCGCCGATCAGCTTGCCCAGCACCTCCGGCGGTTCGGTGATCGAACCCATGGTGTGAATCACGCCCAGCACCGCGGCGACGATGCCCAGCGCCGGCACCGCGTCTGCCACCGCCTGGATGGCGTCGGCGATGCGCTGATGTTCGTGGTGCATCGTCTCGATATCCTCGTCCATCAGGTCGACCAACTCGTGCGGATTGTCGGCGCCCAGCGACATCAGACGGAGATAGGTGCAGAGGAAGGCGATGGCATGGTGATCGCCGTAGAATTTCGGGAACTGCTGGAAAAGCGGGGAATCCTCCGGCTTTTCGATGTGCTGTTCCAGCGCCAGCAGACCCTTGGTCTTCGCGATCTTGAAGACCTGGTACATCATGGTGAGGACCTCCAGGAAGTCCTCCTTCTTGTATTTCGGGCCCTTGAAGAGGTGGCCCAACTCCTTGCCGGTGTGGGTGACCACGGATTTGGGGTTGGCGATGAAGAATGCCCCGGCGGCCGATCCGAGAATGATCAGGAACTCGAACGGCATCCACAGCACGCCCATATGGCCGCCGCCGAGGACATAGCCGCCGAACACGCTGAAGATCACGATGACCAAGCCGATGATCACGAACATCCGGTCTTCTCCCTACCCCAACCCGCCACGGACCGCGGGATTCATTCGACCGACAGAAGGCCGGAGATCGGTTGAGTTTCCGTGAATCACCCGAACGGCCTACCGCCTTCGCGACAGGCCGCGCGATCCTACCGGTGCGGATGGGTCCTGTCACGAAGGGACTGGCGGTCCAGGCTTTTCAAGCTTTCCGGACCGGCGGCCGGGCGGCGGCCAGGAGCCGAATGGGACCGGAGTGGTGACCGGGCGGCGGGGAGAACACAGGATGGTCACAGCCCGAACACCAAAACGCCCCGGCCGCCGGACATGTCCGGATAGCCAGGGCGCTTGAAGCATGCGGGTCCTTAACGGAGCGGAATGTTCATCTGGACGCTGACGCCCGGCGGCGGGGGCGGTGGGGCGTAGACGACGGCCGGCGGCGCGTAGGACGGCGCATAGACGACGCGCGGCGGGGGCGGTGGAGCGGGAACCACGACCACCGGCGGCGGCGCGCCATAGATGACGACCGGGCCGTCGTCACGGTGGTGATGGTGCTTCTTCTTGTGCTTGTGATGGCCCCAGGCATGGCCGCGGCCGTGTTCCCCCGGATCGGCGAAGGACGGCGTCGCCAGCGCGGCGCCGAGCGACAGGACCACGGCCGCGGCACCGGCCGTTCGGGCGACTGCGCAGAACACGCCGCGCAGGGTCACGTCCGGCTTCCGGGGGTGCTGCATGGTGGCTCCGGCGTTCATCGGCCTGTTCTCCTCGGATGGGAATGCGTCGGCTGGGTGTTGGCGGGGATGGAGCGGAATGCCGCATACCCATTTCGATGGGATGAGCTCTTATGCTCAGGCTTGGGCTGGATTGGGTGAGACATTTTTCGGGTGGTGTCCGGCGGAGAAGCGGGCGGGCGGCGGCCTGGTCGCCGCACATCCTTACCTATGAAGCTGTTGTTCGGGGCGCGGTATCGCTACCCATCCGGTGGGGGTAGGCCGGATGCAGCGGGTGGATGACGGCGCCCGCTTGATCCGATAGGCGCCGGCGAGCGTATGAGGCATCGTATGGAAAGACGTCGCAGTCCACCGCGATGCCGACACCGCCGATATCGATCCCAACCGCCGAGCCGCACCGATGACCGTCCGGGCACGCTTTTGTACCGTCACACTGGCCGCCGCCGTCGCTGCGGTCCTCTCCATGATGGGAGCCAGCAGCGCCATGGCCGCCAGCAGCGCAACCAACGCCTACAGCTTCACCTTCCAGAGCATCGACGGGCAGCCGCTGCCGCTGTCGCAGTTCGAGGGCAAGGCGATCCTTGTGGTCAACACCGCCTCGCAATGCGGCTTCACCCCGCAATACAACGGACTGCAGGCGCTGTGGCAGCGCTACCGCGACCGCGGGCTGGTGGTGGTCGGCGTGCCGTCCGACGACTTCGGCGGGCAGGAGCCGGGGACTGCGCCCCAGATCAAGGACTTCTGCGAGGTCAACTATCGGATCGACTTCCCGATGACGGACAAGACGGTGGTGTCGGGCGACGGCGCCCACCCCTTCTACCGCTGGGCGTCGGACGAGATGGGCTTCCTCGCCAAGCCGCGCTGGAACTTCCACAAATATCTGGTCGGGCCGGACGGCAAGCTGGAGTCCTGGTTCTCCACCATGACCGACCCCGAGTCGGACAAGGTGCGCGAGGCCATCGAGAAGCTGCTGCCGGAGAAGGCGCCGAAGTCGTAGGGGCGGGACGACGCCCCCTTCCCCTACTCCACCGCCTGACGCAGCGCCGCGGCACCCGCCCAGGGGGCGAGCGGCAGGGCGGCGGCGAGGATGCCGGCGAGCAGCAGCAGGTGCGGGCGCGGAGTCAGGCTGTTGATGGCGGCGTCGATGGCACCGGCGCCGAAGATCAGCACCGGGATGTAGAGCGGCAGGATCAGCAGCGACAGCAGCACGCCGCCGCGCCGGGCCCCCAGGGTCAGCGCGGCGCCGATGGACCCGATCAGGCTGAGGATCGGCGTGCCCAGCGTCAGCGTCAGCACCAGCACGCCGAAGCCCTGCGCATCCATGTTCAGCAGAACCGCCAGCAGCGGGGCGGCGACGATCAGCGGCACGCCGGTCACCAGCCAGTGAGCCAGCGTCTTCGCCAGCACCGCGGCCTCCAGCGGCAGGGAGGACAGCGACAGAAGCTCCAGCGAGCCGTCCTCGTAATCGGTCTGGAACAGCCGCTCCAGCGACAGCAGCGAAGCCAGCAGCGCCGCCACCCAGATCACCCCGGCGGCGATGCGGGCGAGGATGTTCGGCTCCGGCCCGACGCCGAAGGGGAACAGCACCACGCACAGGACGAAGAACATGACGGCAATGGTGGCGTCCGACCCCTGGCGCAGGGCCAGCCGCAGGTCACGCGCGACAAGGCGCAGGAAACGGCTCATCGCGCGGCCCCCTCTTCCTGAAACTCGCCCTCTCCGTCCTCTTCATCGTCGGCGTAGGGGGTGAAGTCGTCCAGATGCAGTTCCTCGCCGCCGGGGGTGGCGATGTCGGTGTGGGTGGACAGCACGACCATGCCACCCTGGGCGCGGTGTTCGGCGATCAGCCCCTCGAACAGGGCGATGGCGGCTCGATCGAGAGCCACCGTCGGTTCGTCGAGCAGCCACAGGGTCGCCGGTGCGGCCAGCAGCCGCGCCAGGTTCAGCCGGCGCTTCTGCCCGGCCGACAGGTAACGGCCCGGCACGCCGGCGATGTGCGGCACCCCCAGCCGGTCGAGCGCCGTCCGCGCATTGGCGGCCGGATCGGCTGCCCCGGCCAGCGCCGCCCAGAAGGCCAGGTTCTCCGCCGCCGTCAGCACCGGCTTCACCGCGTCCAAATGGCCGACATACTGCACCCGCGCCCGATGGCCGTCGGGATCCTCGGCGACCGACACCCCGTCCCAGCCGAGCGTGCCGCGCAGCGGTTTCAGCAGACCGGCCATAACCCGCAGCAGGCTGGATTTGCCGCTGCCGTTGGGACCGAGCAGCACCAGCGCGCCGCCGGGAGCGATGCGGAACTCCAGCCCGGTGAAGACCAGCCGGTCGCCACGCAGGCAGGTCAGCTCGGTTCCGGAAAAAACGGGCATGGGACGGGTCGCGCTTCCGGTTGAGGGAGGCGCTGCTATAGCACAGGGCGGGGGAAAAGCCGGAGCAAGAATGGCGTCGCCGCTGCATGAACCGCGCAAAGAAAAAGGCCACCGCGAGGGGGTTCTCGCGATGGCCGCGCGCCCGGCCGGGTCCGGCCAGACGATGCTCGGTGGAACGGCGTCCGTTCGTCGCTGCGGTGGCGCTAGGGGGAACGCCGATGCGCGCGACATGCGTCGCCGGTTGCTTGAAAGGAAATCTATAGGGAGAAAGTGGCAAAATTTGGATGCAGTTCGAGCAATCGGACTGTCCTGCAGCAATCGGGCGGCCTCGCAGCGCTGCGCTCCCATGCGCGGGATGCAGCGCGGGAGTGCCGGCGACGGCAGGGCTAAAGTCCGACCGCTTGTTCTGAATCAACGCCTTACTCCGCCGTCCTGCCGCATCGTGGCACCGTCGTTCCCCCGTCCGCGGGGAGTGTCGCGGCATACCCGGAGCCAATTCGGGCGATGCCGGAACCCTGCCCAACTGTGTTCAGCAAGCGAGACCTCCCATGTCGGCCTTCACGTCGGCCTTCGCAGATATTCTCCAGGCCATGCCGCCGATCGCGCGGGTGGTCCTCATGCTCGGCCTCGTGTCGGCGGCCGGCGTGGCGCTCGGCCACATCAAGATCCGGGGGGTCGGGCTCGGCATCGGCGGCGTGCTGTTCTCCGGCATCGCCGGCGGCCACATCGCCAAGCAGGCGGGCATCGCCTTCAATCCGGAGATGATGGACTTCATCCGCGACTTCGGCTTGATCCTGTTCGTCTACACCATCGGCATCCAGGTCGGACCCGGCTTCTTCGCGGCGTTGCGCCGCACCGGGCTGGCACTGAACGGGCTGGCACTGCTGATGGTGGGATCGAGCATCCTGCTGACCGCGGCGCTGGTCTCCTCGGGGTCGCTGTCGCTGGGGTCCTCCCTTGGGGTGTTCGCCGGTGCGGTGACCAACGCCCCGGCGCTCGCGGCCACCCAGCAGGTGCTGACGGAGGTCGGGGCCGACGCGGCGGTGATGGCCCTGCCCGGCCTCGCCTTCGCCGTCACCTACCCGTTCGGCATCGCCGGCAACCTGCTGGCGATGGCCGCCGTCCGCATCCTGTTCCGCATCGACCCGGAGGCGGAGGCCGCCCGGTTCGAGGAGTGCCGCCGTGCCGAGGTGTCAAGGCTGGAGACGATGGATCTGGCCGTGCGCAATCCGGAGCTGGAGGGCAAGGCGCTCGGCTCCATCGACCTGCTGTGCGGCCAGGGGGTGGTCGCCTCGCGCCTGCTGTGCGACGGCAAGCTCTGCGTCCCGCACGACGACACACGCCTGAAGCTGGGCGACGTGCTGCATGTGGTCGGGCCGCGGCCGAAGCTGGAGCAGGTACGGGCCCTGCTGGGGCAGGAGTTCGAACGGCCGCTGACCACCAAGGGCACCGACCTGAAATGGGAGCGCATCGTCGTCACCAACAACGGCGTGCTGGGCAAGTCGATCGCCGCCCTCAACCTGCAGGACGCCCATGACGTGGTGGTCAGCCGCGTCAACCGGTCGGGTGTGGAGCTGGTGCCGACCCAGGCGCTGAAGCTGCAGTTCGGCGACATCCTGACGGTGATCGGCCGGCCCGAAAGCCTCGCCGCCGTCGGGCAGGTCTTCGGCAACTCCGCCCGCAAGCTGCAGCAGGTGGAGATGATCCCGCTGTTCCTGGGCATCGCGCTGGGCGCGGCGCTGGGCGCCATCCCGATCTTCCTGCCGGGGATGCCGGCGCCGCTGCGTCTGGGTCTGGCCGGCGGGCCGCTGATCGTGGCGCTGATCCTGGGCCGCGTCGGCCATGTCGGGCCGCTGGTGTGGTTCATGCCGCCCGCCGCCAACCTGGCGCTGCGCGAGATCGGCATCGTGCTGTTCCTGGCCGTGCTGGGCATCGCGTCAGGCGACCGCTTCGTCGCCACGCTGGCGAGCGGCGCCGGATGGCCCTGGATGATGTGGGGCGTGCTGGTGACGCTGGTGCCGCTGCTGCTGACCGGGCTGGTCGCGCGCGGGCTGATGAGGCTGAACTTCCTGACCGTCTGCGGCGTGCTGGCCGGTGCCCAGACCAACCCGCCGGGTCTGGCCTATGCCAACGCGCTGGTCGCGTCGGAGGCTCCGGCGTTGGCCTATGCCACGGTCTATCCGCTGGCGATGTGCCTGCGCATCCTGGGGCCGCAGATCCTGGTACTTTTGTTGTGGTGACGCATCATTTTCGGACACAAGCTGCACAACGTGCGCGACGTGTGAAATCCGCGTTGCGGAACCCCTGCGCGCCGGTCTAGCCTGTGCCGCAATGGTCAGACCATAACCAGCCCCCACAACCCTGCCGGTTCCCACGCATGCATCGCCATCCGCCCGTCAGCGACTCCGCACCCGCCGCCGTCGTCGTGGAGGATTTGCACAAGCGGTTCGGCGAGTTGGAGGTGCTGAAGGGCGTGTCGCTGACCGCGCGCGAAGGCGACGTGATCACGCTGATCGGCTCGTCCGGCTCGGGCAAGAGCACGCTTCTGCGCTGCATCAACATGCTGGAGATCCCGGACGACGGGCGCGTCGTCATCGGCGGCGAGGCTATCGCGCTGAAGAAGGGGCGCGGCGGCGCCACCGTCCCCGCCGACACGCGTCAGGTGGAGCGCGTCCGCGCGAGCCTCGGCATGGTGTTCCAGAGCTTCAACCTCTGGACCCACATGACGATCCTGGAAAATGTGATCGAGGCGCCGGTGCATGTGCTGGGCGTGCCGAAGGCGGAAGCCGTCGACCGCGCCCGCATGCTGCTGGACAAGGTCGGCATCCTGGCAAAGGCCGACAGCTACCCGGTCCAGCTTTCCGGCGGACAGCAGCAGCGCGCGGCAATCGCGCGCGCGCTCGCCATGCAGCCGAAGGTGATGCTGTTCGACGAGCCGACCTCGGCACTCGACCCCGAGTTGGTCGGCGAGGTGCTGCGCGTCATCCGCCAGCTGGCGGACGAAGGCAACACGATGATCCTGGTGACGCACGAGATGGGCTTCGCCCGCGAAGTGGCGTCCAAGGTGGTTTTCCTGCACCAGGGGCGGATCGAGGAGGAGGGGTCACCCGACAAGGTGCTGACCAACCCCGACTCGGACCGGGTGCGGCAGTTCCTCTCGCGCCATCTGTCCGGCGCGGCGTGAGGGGACGAGGCAGAGGGCAGGACCGGACCAGTCAGAAACAGCCCGGCCCCGACAAGGGCCAAAGAACGGGCGAACCGAACAGAGGAGTGTGTTCGTTGAAGAAGATCGTTTCGGCGCTGGCGCTGGGCGCCATGATGGCTGTGGCCGCGGCGGGTGCCGCCGGCGCCAAGGAATGGAAGACGGTCCGCATCGGCAGCGAGGGCGCCTATCCTCCGTGGAACGCCACCGACACCTCGGGCAAGCTGATCGGCTTCGAGGTCGACCTCGCCAACGACCTGTGCAAGCGCATGAAGGTCACCTGCGAGTTCGTCGCCCAGGACTGGGACGGCATCATTCCGGCCCTGCAGCAGGGCAAGTACGACGCCATCATGTCGGCGATGACCATCACCGACGAGCGCAGGAAGGTCATCGATTTCTCGGCCCCCTACGGCACCGAGCCGTCGGTCTTCGCCGTGCCGACCGGCTCGCCGCTGGCCAAGGCGCTGAACCTCGGCCCCGACCGCATCGACCTGAACGACCAGGCCAAGGCCAAGCCGGTGCTGGACAAGCTGGCCGAAGCGCTGAAGGGCAAGTCCGTCGGCGTCCAGGTGTCGACCATCCAGGCCGACTTCATGGACAAGCATCTGTCCAAGGTGACCATGCGCACCTACGACAAGATCGACAATGCCGGCATCGACCTGAACTCCGGCCGCGTCGACGCCATGTTCGGCGACCGTTCGGTGGTCGAGGCGGTGCTGAAGGCCACTCCGGGCAAGATGGTCGTCGTCGGCCCGAACTTCATCGGCGGCGTGATCGGCGAGGGCATGGGTGTCGGCCTGCGCAAGGACACCGCCGACCTGAAGGCGATGTTCGACAAGGCCATCGGCGAAGCTCTGAAGGACGGCACCGTCAAGAAGCTGAGCACCCAGCATTTCGGGTACGACATCTCCCCCAAGTAAGCGACCGAGCAAGGCGGACCTCCGGTCCACCTGTCCGATCGGAACGGCGCCCGGCGGCCTTTGCGGCAACCGGGCGCCGCTCGTTCCCTGATCGCCGTTAGCTGACCCCGTACGGCCGGCCTTCCGCGCCGCGCCCGGCGGGCCTTACCGGGCGTGCCAATGCTGGAACTCCTTTCCTTCGGTCCCAACGGCTGGGGCGGACAGCTTCTGATGGGAACCGCGATGACGGTCGCGGTCGCCGTGTCGGCCTTCGCCTTCGGCATCCTCGTCGGGTCGCTCGGCGCCTCGGCCAAGCTCAGCCACTCCCTGGCTCTGAACGTGGCGGCCGACATCTACACCACGGTCGTCCGCGGCATCCCTGAGCTGCTGGTCATCTATCTGCTGTTCTTCGGCGGCAGCAGCGTCGCCACCTCCATCGCCGCAGCCTTCGGCTATGACGGGCGGGTCGACCTGAACGCCTTTACCATCGGCGTGCTGGCGGTCGGCCTGATCTCCGGTGCCTATTCGACGGAGGTGATCCGCGGTGCGGTGCAGTCCGTCCCCTTCGGCCAGATCGAGGCGGCGCGCGCCTGCGGGATGAGCCGGTGGCTGATCCTGCGCCGGGTGCTGGTGCCGCAGACCCTGCGCTTCGCCCTGCCCGGCCTCGGCAATGTCTGGCAGCTGACGCTGAAGGACACGGCGCTTGTTTCGGTGACGGCGCTGGCCGAGCTGATGCGGGTGACCCATCTGGCGGCCGGCGCCACGCGCCAGCCCTTCCTGTTCTACGGGACCGCCGCCGTGCTGTACCTGCTGCTGACCACCGTTTCGACGGCGCTGTTCAACCGCGCCGAAATCTCCGCCAACCGCGGCGTCCGGAGGGCCTGAGGCCATGAACTGGCAACTGATGTGGGACAGCCTGCCCCGCATGCTCGGCGGGCTGACGCTGACGCTGCAGCTGATCGTCGGATCGCTGGCGCTGGGCGCGCTGGTCGCCTTCGGCGTGGCGTTGCTGCGGCTGTCCGGCAACCGCGTGGTGGAGACGCTGGCCGCGGCCTATGTCTTCCTCTTCCGCGGCACGCCGCTGCTGGTGCAGATCTTCCTGGTCTATTACGGGCTGGGCCAGTTCGAGTTCATCCGCGAGAGCATCCTCTGGCCCTTCCTGCGCGAGCCCTACTGGTGCGCCATCCTGGCGCTGACGCTGAACACCGGCGCCTACACCAGCGAGGTCCTGCGCGGCGCCATCCTGTCGGTGCCGCAGGGGCAGGTGGAGGCGGCACGGGCCTGCGGCATGTCACGGGCGCTGGCCTTCCGCCGCATCGTGTTGCCGGTGGCGATCCGCCAGATGCTGCCGGCCTACGGCAACGAGGTGATCCTGATGGTCAAGGCGACCTCGCTCGCCAGCACCATCACGCTGATGGAGGTCACCGGCATCGCCCGGCGCATGATCGCCCAGACCTTCGCGGTCTTCGAGCTGTTCATCGTCGCCGGGGCGATCTATCTGGTGCTGAACTTCGTCGCCACCCGCCTGATCAAATTCGCCGAATGGCGCCTGACCCCCTATCTGCGGGCGCGGGCGTAGGTAAGGATAGCGTCCTTTCCCCCGCTGCAATATCCCCTCTCCCCCCTTGGGAGAGGGTCAGGGTGAGGGGGATGCACAGTGACGATCCCCAAGTATCCTTACCTGACAAAAGAAAACGCCGCGGCTCGTCCCGAGACGACCGCGGCGCATTTCCTTCACCCAACCCTCTCCCGGCCCGGGAGAGGGCTTTTTCGCTTACTGCCCGAGCATTTCGAAGGACGGCGGCGCCGGGTCGACCACGCGCGATCCGGTGGGCGTGATCTCCATGACCGCCAGCCCGCGTTCGACCATGCCGTCGGCGCGCAGGCGGAACAGGCCGTCCAGACCCTCGAAGCCGTTGGGGTTGGTCATCGCCATGCGGTCGAAGGGCACCGGGCCGCCGCTGCGGGTCAGCACCGCGGCGATGGAGGTCGCGTCATAGGCCAGCGTCGCGATGCGCGGCGGCTTGCGGCCATAGACCTGCTCGAACTGCGATTCGAAGCGGGCGCGGGTCTGCGGCGCGGGTGCGGCGTAGAGCGCGCCGACCAGCGCCGGCTCCTGCCCCAGGGCGCCTTGCGAGCTGTCGTCCCACAGGCCGGTGCCCAGCAGCTTGACCTGCTGCGGCTGCACGCCGTTCGCCGCCAGCGCCTGGGCGATGCCCTGGGCGCGCTGACCGCCTTCGGCCAGCATCACCGCCTGCGGCTGCGGCGTAACCTGCGCCACCTGCTTGGCCGGGACCGACAGGTCGGTGACCGCCGGGTCGTAGCGTTCAACCTGCGTGGTCATGGTGCCCAGCCGCGGGCCGATGGCCTGCAGGGCGTTGACCACCGCATCGCCATAGGGGGAGCGCGGCGCCAGCACGGTGAAGCGCGTCACCCCGCGCGAGCGGGCATAGCCGGCGACGCGGCCGACCTGATCGGCCGGGACGAAACCCAGCACATAGGTGCCGTTGCCGGCCTGGGTGGCATCGTTGGTGAAGGCCAGCACGTCGACGCCGGCATTCTGGGCGATGGGACGTACCGCGGCGACGTCGGCCGCGAACAGCGGGCCGATGATGAGGCGGGCGCCTTCGGCCAGCGCCTGGCGCGCGGCGTCGGCCGCACCGCTCGGCGTGCCCTTGGTGTCGCGCGGCAGAAGCTGCAGCTGGTCGCCGGCCATGTCGAACAGCGCCATTTGCGCTGCGTCCAGCATGGCCTGCCCGATGGGCGCACTTTGTCCGCTGAGCGGCACCAGGACCGCCACCTTGACAGGGCCCTGCGCGTCGGGCAGGGGAGCCACCGGAGCCGGGACCGGTTGCGGCGCTTGTGCCACCCGCGGCGGCGCGCTTACAGTCGAACAGGCCGACAACAGGCCGGCGACCAGCAAGGCTGCCACGCCGTGACGTTTCAGACCCTGTGAGAAAGCTGTTGCCAAGCGTGCCACCAATCATCTCCACATCTGCTGAAACGGCCGCCGATACCGAAGGCGAGACCCAAGGCATGGTTCAAAGTGGCGCTCAAGGTAGCCCCCTCGCCGCGCCAAGTAAACTCGCGGGCGGACTCCATGTCGTCGCCACCCCCATCGGAAATGCCGGGGACATCACGCTGCGGGCGCTCGACACGCTGAAGCGGGCCGACGCCATCGCCTGCGAGGACACGCGCGTCACCGCCAAGCTGATGGGCATCCACGGCATCCACACCCCCTTCGTCTCCTACCACGAGCACAACGCGGCAAAGATGCGTCCGGTCCTGATCGGCCGCATGAAAAAGGGCGAGGCCATCGCGCTGGTCACCGATGCCGGCACACCGCTGGTCTCCGACCCCGGCTACAAGCTGGTGCGGGAATGCGTGGCGGAAGGGGTGGCGGTGACCACCCTGCCCGGCGCCTCGGCCCCGCTGGTGGCGCTGGTGCTGTCCGGCCTGCCGACCGACCGCTTCCTGTTCGCCGGCTTCCTGCCGAACAAGAGCAGCGCGCGCCGCGCCACCGCCGGCGAGCTGAAGGGCGTGCCGGCCACGCTGGTCTTCTTCGAATCGCCGCAGCGCCTGCCGGAGTCGCTGGCCGACCTCGCCGACATCCTGGGCCCGCGCGAGGCCGCCGTCGCCCGCGAGCTGACCAAGCTGTACGAGGAGGTGCGGCGCGGCACCCTGCCCGAACTGGCCGCCCATTACGCCGAGGCCGGCCCGCCGCGCGGTGAGGTCGTTCTGGTGATCGGTCCGCCGGGAGAGGAGGCGACGCCGGGCGAAGCCGACGTCGACGCCCTGCTGCGCGAGGCGCTGGCACGCCTGTCTGTGCGCGATGCCGCCGCCGACGTCGCCGCCCGCACCGGCCAGCACAAGCGCACCGTCTATGCCCGCGCGCTGGAACTGCAGCGGGAGGAGAATGCGAAATGACCGACCTGGATGCGCGGCGCCTGCGTGCCGAAAGCCTGGGCCGCCGGGCGGAGGCGCTGTGCCGCCTGTCGCTGCGGCTGCGCGGCTACCGCATCCTGGCAAGCCGCCTGCGCACGCCGATGGGCGAGATCGATATCGTGGCGAAGCGCGGCAAGACCATCGCCATCGTCGAGGTGAAGGCCAGAGGCGACTGGGACACCGCCAACGAGGCGCTGAACGCCCGCCAACGCGGCCGGCTGGCCCGTGCCGCCCATGCCTTCCTGGGCGCCAATCCGCGCTATGCCGGCTATGTCTTGCGCTTCGACGTGATGCTGGTTACCCCTTGGGCCTGGCCCCGTCATCTGGTCGATGCCTGGAGACTGTGAGGGGACGAATTTGAGGGGGCGACAGTCTTGAGCAACCGCGCGGAAGCCCGCGAAATCCTGCGCCGCATCGGCGACCAGCCGGACGATGAGATCGATCTGGCCGAAGCCGCCCTGGCGCTTGGCGCACTGGAGCTGCCGAATGCCGACCTCGCCCCCTACCGCGCCCACATCCGCGCCATCGTCGAGGATCTGGCTGCCCGCGGCGCCACGCAGGATCCGGCGGCCCAGACCCCGGCGGCCGACAGCCTGGAGGCGCGTATCGCCCATCTGCATGCGGTGATCGGCGGGCGCCACGGCTATTCCGGCGACCACGACACCTACGACGATCTGCAGAACGCCAACCTGCTGCGGGTGATCGACCGCCGGCGCGGCCTGCCGGTGGCGCTGGGCATCCTCTACATGCATGCGGCCCGGTCGCAGGGCTGGCCGATGGTGGGGCTGAATTTCCCCGGCCATTTCCTGGTCCGCATCGAGAAGGACGGCGCACGCGCCATCATCGACCCCTTCAACGAAGGGCAGACCCGCAGCGTCGTCGATCTGCGCGACCTGCTGAAGGCCACCGCCGGCAGTGCCGCCGAGCTGGAGCCCGGCCATTACCAGCCGGTGTCGAACCGCGACGTGCTGCTGCGCCTGCAGAACAACATCAAGCTGCGCCACCTGTCGGCGCACGAGGTGCCGAAGGCGCTGGAGGTGCTGGAGGCGATGCGCCTGTTCGCCCCGCACGAGCCGGCGCTGTGGCGCGAGACCGGACT